>NZ_JAUBUG010000033.1:6860-73460 GCF_036705345.1 Microcoleus sp. B3-D2 | reverse complement strand
ACTGCACTATACTTGATTTGCTTTTTTGTACATCCTACCTAGTTTATCATTTGTTCGGTCTTAAGTAAACCGTATTGTGACCAATTCCCAATTCCCAATAATTACCAATTCCCAATTCACTTAGCAAATTCCCGAATATACTTAGCAACAACATCCGGGACTTCCTGCGGCAAATTGCTTTCCCCCGGACTGACCAATTGCAGTTCGGCATTAGGAGCCAGAGCAGCATAGGATTGACACAGAGACGAAGCTGCGGCGGTATCTTCAGAACCGTGCAACAGCAAAACAGGCGCTTTCAGCAAAGGCAAATTCTCATCAACTAACTCCGCTGTAATTTCAGCCCGCCGCCGCCGGAACAGCAACTGCACGGCAACTCGGGACTGAATCAACTGCTGTCTGAACTTTAGCAGTCTGTCAATCTTGTTTTGACTACCCAGCAACTTAGCAATTGGATAGATCGATCGCAGCCACCAAAAACCGAGGGGTGGTTGGCCGATCAGCCAGCTAGCCGTCTGCCACCGCCCCCGCCGGTTGCCAACCTTGAGGCCTTCTGGGGCCAACAAAACCAAACCCTGAACTCGATCGGGATATTTGATAGCGTAGCTGGTGGCCACCCAACCACCCAGAGAGTGAGCGATTAAATAAACCTCTCGCAGCTTCAAAGTATCGAGGTATTGAGCCAGACATTCTACTTCCAGGTCGATCGAATAATGAATTTTCGGACGTTCCGAGTCGCCAAACCCCAGCAAATCCGGTGCGAAGCAGTGGTAGTAGGGGCTCAAATGTTCGATCGTCCTCAGCCATTGACTGCTGTCGTGCCAAGAACCGTGCAAAAATACTAAATTCGGGCCTTGACCGACTTCGTGCCAAAAGATTTGCCCTACAGAGAGTTTGACCCGAGAATTGCGTAGCAGTGAGTACATCCGGTTAAATATTTAGTAATAAAAAGATGATTAATTTAATGTTCAGAGATTGTGAATAAAAGTAGGAAAACATTAAAAATTAATTCCACAGTCATCACAGACAATTTTTGACGGCGAGGTAATTTCCGACTTTTCTCAAAGTTGGATGCCCCGCCCATTTACGCCAAAGTTGTCAGGCCTTGAAAATAGTCCTGTAAGTGCTGGTCGTTATCGTGGCTGAGCGCGCCCTCCGGCAGCGATGCGGGCAAAAAAGCCTCAACCTCGCTGACTTCAAGCGTATCCTGAACTTGCATATTGCCCTGCACCTCTGCAGCCACCACGATACAAATCGAGTGCAGGCGAGGATCTCGATCGGCAGCCGAATAAACACCCACCAAGCGGCGGATTTTGACTAAATCGAGTCCTGTTTCCTCTGCTAATTCCCGCCGCACAGTTGTCGGAATATCCTCTCCCCAATCCACCATACCTCCCGGCAGTGCCCAGCGACCGTTGTCGCGGCGGCGAATTAACACAATTCGCCCGTCAGGCAATACGGGAATCACCGCTGTACCAGTGACGGGATGTCGAAAAATCAGCCCCAGCACAGTTTGTAAAATTTGCCACAATCGACGCATAAACTCAAAAGCTTGTTTAGGAGATAGTAATTTCAGGCCTCCTAGCTTGGAGCTCCGGAGTCTTAATTTTTAATTTTTCATTCACGCAAGAGCTCTGGCAAGTCTGCTAGGATCTCCGCCGCGTGAGTTTCTGGTTTGACTTTCCGATAAACCTTTTCAATCCTACCATCTGGGTCGATCGCGAAGGTCGATCGAGTAATTCCCATAAATTCTTTTCCCATAAACTTTTTGAGTCCGTAACAGCCGTAGGCGGTAGCAACTTCGGCGTTTGAGTCGCACAGCAAGGGAAAAGGCAGTTGATATTTAGCTGCAAACTTGGCGTGGGCCCCGGCCCCGTCTGTGCTGACGCCCAGGACTGAAATATTGCGCGACTCGTACTCTAAGTAAATATCGCGAAAGCCGCAAGCTTCTTTAGTACAGCCTGGGGTATTGTCCCGAGGGTAAAAGTAAAGTACAACTCGCCGCCCTCGAAAATCTCCAAGGCTGACGACATTGCCTTGCGCGTCGGGCAGGCTGAAGACAGGAGCTATGTCACCGGGGTAAATAGTCATTTGTCGTATTTTGTCAAGAGTTTATAGAAATTTTCTGGGAGATTAAAAACGTTGCGTCCCGATCGCACCCAGATTCCCAGCGACTTGAATCCCCGTGTTCTTTTTTCTGGGTCTTGTACCGGGTGTGCTATAATCGTCATTGGTCTAAAATTGACTATAATCTAGCCAACGTAAAAACTTAACTGGATTAGTTGAGTGCGTAGTCACAGCTAACGGTGTTGCGGTTTAGCTAGGCAGACAGGAACCCCCACACTATACCGATCAAAGGTTAGTGTGGGATCAAAGGCGCGTGAGACTCCTGATTCCACCCGTTCATAATCTCATAAGCATAGCTTTGAGCCGTGGACGGGTGGACAACGAGACGAACCAATTCCTTTTATAATATCAGTGGGGCTGGACGTGTTCCTCACTTTAAAACGCCGTAGAGGGAAACGATTGGAGTACCTTGAAGGAAGTTCTCGATCTCCTTAACAGGACTCAGAAGCCTAAACCATATCGCTTGCGATTGTTGTGGGAGCGTCACGAAAGCTAAATTTGAACAAAACCTAGCTACAGAAAGAGAACTGATCGAGTACGGTAGGGCATACCGGAATTTACGCTTGGGGAGAAGACACCTATATTTTGGCTGGAGAAATCCTGTCACAAGCAAGTGACTTCGCTGAACCAAGAATCTCAGTCACCAAGAGTGCACAGAGTGTCAAACTTAAGAATCCCCGGGCGTGAAAGCCCGGGGACTGTCAATGTTTATTAGTGAGGTCAGAATGGCTAAGCGCCGCAATCTCAAGAAAGAGAAGGCACAACGAAATCAAGCATACGCTCGCAAGTTTCGCAAGCGGAGAAATCAAGATATGTTCTCCAACAAGAGAAGACGATTTGACGGCGGCAACGGCGGTGGCATGGGCGCCATGAGCGGCGGCAGAGACAAAGACATGGCTGCTGCTGAAGATTAATTGAGTCAGGCTATCTGCCGAACTTAGAACCAGAGTGGAAAACACGATCGTTCTTTCGTAGAGATAGCCAGCCGGAATTTGTCCAATAATTCAACGATGTTTAGGCGAGTCGATCGCGCGCAGCGATAAGTGATTTTCTCACTTGTTCAAACCCGGTACCCCCGTAACTATTGCGAGCCGCCACCACTTGCTGAGGTGCGATCGCGCTGTAAATGTCTGTCTCAAAGGCTGGGTGCAAGTCTTTCCACTCCTCAAGTGTCAAATCTTTGAGGAGTTTGCCCCCCGAAAGGCAAGTTTTGACGACTTTGCCGACAAGGTTGTAAGCTTCCCGGAAGGGAACGCCTTTGGCGGCCAAGTAGTCGGCTACGTCTGTAGCGTTAGAAAAGTCTTCCGTAACAGCAGCAGCGAGGCGATCGCCGTTAAACGCGATTCCTTCCCGCAGCAAAATCGTCATTGCTTCCAAGCAACCCTGTACCGTTCTTACGGTATCAAACAAAGCCTCTTTATCTTCTTGTAAATCTTTGTTGTAGGCCAAAGGAAGTCCCTTCACTACTACCAACAAGGCTTGCAAGTTACCGAACACCCGCCCCGCTTTGCCCCGCACCAACTCCGGCACGTCGGGATTTTTTTTCTGGGGCATGATGCTAGAACCAGTAGCGCAGCTATCTTTGAGCGTAATAAATCCAAATTCGTGAGAAGACCACAAAATCATTTCTTCTGACAAGCGGCTCAGGTGTACCATAATCAAGCTGGCTGCTGCGAGAAATTCGATCGCAAAATCTCGATCGCTCACTCCATCTAAGCTATTAGCATAAACTTTGTCAAACTGCAAGAGTTCGGCCGTATAATGTCGGTCGATCTGGAAAGTCGTCCCCGCCAGCGCGCCACAACCCAAGGGCGAAACATTCACCCGCTTGCAGATATCGCCGAGACGTTCCCAATCGCGATCTGTCATTTCAAAATAAGCTAACAGGTAATGAGCCAAACTGATCGGCTGAGCGCGCTGCAAATGAGTGTAACCGGGAATTAAAGTTTCCACGTTACGATCGGCAAGATCGAGCAAAACCCCTTGAAATTCCCGCAATTGCTCGCGAATTTCTGCGATGCGATCGCGCAAATACAAGCGAGTATCAGTGCCGGCTTGATCGTTGCGCGATCGGGCCGTGTGCAACTTTTTCCCCGCCTCCCCCACGAGCTCCGTCAGCCGCTTCTCTACAGCGAAGTGAACGTCTTCTGCATCAACTCCCGGAACAAAAAGTCCTTGGCGGTATTCGCGGCGGATCTGTTCCAAACCATTGACTAACTGTTCGCCTTCTGCTGCGGAAATAATCCCGGTTTTGGCCAGCATTTTAGCGTGAGCGACAGAACCAGTCAAGTCGTACTCAATCAATTCAATATCGAAGCCAATACTAGCATTAAATCGGGCGATCGCCGGGTGCAGGGCCGATTCAAATCTTTGACTCCAAGTTTTTTGTTGTGTTGTCATTGCTCAAGCTAAAACTAGATTGTATCTCTCTTGCAGAAGTCTATAAAAACCGGTTTGTAGCAAAGACTTTAGTCTTTCATCCGGTTTGTAGTCAGCACTTTAGTCCTCCATTCCCAATTCGGCAATAAAAAACTCAATTTCTGACTACAAACTTTTTATACATCTTTTGACCCCAAAAAACTGAATTCTGGACTACAAAATTGGTAAACTTTTGCTGCATCCGAAAGAAGTGAATTTGTGGCTACAAAATTTTTAAATCTTACATCCCTTCCCGATAGCTTCTTCGACAATAACTCTAACGAAAAATCCCTTTAAAGAACCAGCCAACAAAAATACCTATAAAAAAAGCTCCTATTTGACCAGTCGAAACAAAATGGTCCCAAGCTTTCTGGAAATTAGTAAAAATTTCGTAACTTTGACCCAAAAGCACCGTCGAACTCAAATGATATTTCAAAACTACCACGTGAGCGACATCATTCCAAGTAATCGAACTGGTTAATCCCGCAGTAATTTCCGCCATTAAATTAACTATCATGGTGATTTTCTCCTGCTAAAGGTGTTACCCTAAGTACAACCAATGTCATGTCATCTTCGTTGCGATTGCCGATGCCAATAAACTGGTGAACCCGATCGAACAAATAATCCAAAATCTCTTCAGACTGCTGGTAATTTTGACAGGCCCACTGAAAAGCCGAGGTCAAGTTATCCTCATCAAAGCGATCGCCCCTTTGATTAGCAGCATCGGTAAATCCGTCTGTGTAATAAATAATAGTATCTCCTGGCTGCAATTGCACTTGAGCTTCTTGGTAATGCGAATCAGCATCCAGGCCAATTAACATTCCCTCCAAAGTATCGAGCTGAAGAATCGTATTAGTTGCAGCTTGCCACAGCAAAGGCGGGTGGTGAGCTGCATTGCTGTAAGACAAAACGCGAGTTTTCGGGTCGTACTCCGAATAAAACAGAGTCACAAAACGGTGGGAATTTTCCAAATCCGCGTGCATAACCCGGTTTAAATGTTGCAAAATTCTCGACGGCGAGTGGCGGTTCAAAACCTCCGCCCGCAGCATACCCCGTGTCATCGTCATCAACAGGCCAGCCGGTACTCCTTTACCCATCACGTCGCCGATCACAATGCTCCAGCGGCCCTTGTCGATTTTGGACTTGAGATTTTTAATTAGGGATGGGGGGTTTTCCCCCTCATTCTCCTTGCCGATCGGGTCATAGTCAGCGGGAATAAAATCATAATAATCTCCGCCGACTCTGCTAGCAGTTTGGCAGCGGGCGGCCACGTCAACACCGGGAATTTTCGGACAACTGCGGGGTTGCAGCCGCAATTGAATTTCCGCCCCAATTTCTAACTCTCTGTCTAAGCGGTCTTTTTCCGCCAACTTAACAGTAAGTTCGTCTTTGCAAATAGCCACAGCGGTTTGATCCGCCACCAACCGAACTAATTTCTGTCTGCTGGGAGTCCAGAGATATTGCGGATCGCTGCTAAAAACATAAAGGCGTCCGCGTTCCAAATTGTTGACTAAAATTGGCGCCCCAAACAAATGAACATCCGGGCCCAAATAACGACCGACTTGCAGGTCTAGACTAGAAGTTTGCCCAGAGGTTTCCGAAAACGATGCAGCATTCGCGCCCGCACCTGCTGTAGCTTGCCTGGTGGCTATTTCCAGCGCTTTTCGCATATCTTGGCACTGCCGTCCTTCCTGACAGTGCAACTGCTGGAACCTGACTTGACCGTTGGGTTTGAACAGCACTAAAGCTCCCCCGTCGGCGTCAGTAACGCGAGTCGCCACCAAAGGCACCAACTCCAAAAATTGGTTGAGATTGTTAAAACTTCGCAGGGCAAATCCCAGCGAACCCAACATATCTTGAACGTTGTGCTGATATCGGTGCAAACGCGCCACCAGTTCTTTGAGGGCAAATACTGGCGTCGCGTCGGTGGAATTGCGACCCGAAGGGCGGTCAGCAGGTTGAGGTGAGGGGCGAGGCAAAGGCACAGCAGTCATTTTAAATTTGTGATTTTCGATCTTAGAGGGAGGAGGAATGATTGAGGACTTAGGGGTCACTTGAACAGAAACCCGTTTTTTTTAGAACAAGTAGTTTGGTTTGAGCAAGTAGGTTATGTACTGGGACATTCGTATCAACTTAACTCTGAAATTCTTAAGCAATCTCGTTTATAGCTGAGTCTAGAGCCCCCTAAATCCACGCCGCTTGCTTTACTTGGGGGGCCCCAAGACCGCAGCGGCTTCCCTTAAGAAGGGGGACTTTAACGATTTGCTGTCGCCCTTCTTAAGGGGATGGCCAGGGGGATCGAGAAGACTGTGCAATCAAACAGCAGACTGATACTAAATTTGAGCTTAATTTGACACACTACTGGCGCTTTGAACCCAAACCAGCAAGAACAGGAGAAGGTATTGTTTCTAAGTATTTAGTTTTCACTCGCCACCCGTGGCGATCGGCGCAAGTCCTGCGATGGTAGTTTGAGGTTAATGATTTGAGATTTTGAACCTCTGTATCCGCCTCCAAAAATCGGGACGACCACAGATACCCGATCAATCTAAAATCTAAAATCTAAAATCTAAAATCGAGTAGGGCTTCCACAAATTCGTAACTAGAAAACGGGCGCAAGTCTTCGATGCTTTCCCCGACTCCTATAAAGCGGATTGGCAGACCAAGCTGCTGCACTACAGCTAGGGCAACACCACCTTTAGCAGAACCGTCAAGTTTTGTCAATACTACTCCGCTTAATTTTGCCGATTCTGCGAACACTTCTGCCTGTCGCAAACCATTTTGACCCAGTGTGGCATCCAAGACCAGTAGAGATTCTACGGTAGCGCCTGGGGCTTTCTTATCTACTATGCGACGGATTTTACTTAATTCGTCCATCAGATTTTTTTTGTTTTGCAGGCGACCTGCGGTGTCTACGATCAGGAGTTCTGTGCCTCGGGCGCCCGCAGCGGCGATCGCATCAAAAACGACAGCAGCCGGATCGGTATTTTTCCCTGGGTTGGCAATAATTTCGACCCCGCTGCGCGAACCCCAAACTTTTACCTGTTCGACGGCGGCGGCGCGGAAAGTGTCGGCGGCAGCAATTAGGGTTTTGTAGCCGGATTTTTGGGCAATATGGGCAAGTTTGCCGATCGTCGTAGTTTTGCCCGCACCGTTGACTCCTACGATTAACCAGATGTTAAAAGTGTCTTTTTCGGGGGCAAATGTCAGGCTGTAGGCGGGATTGCCGGCGGCGGTTTCGGCACAGGGAGCGTCGAGAATGTCGCGCAGGATGGTTTTCAGGTAGGCTAGAGCCTGTTCTGGGGGCAGCACTTCTTGTTTGAGCCTTTCTTGGAGGCGACTGATAATGATGTCGGTGGCTGCGACTCCGACATCGGCTTGCAGGAGCAAAGTCTCAATTTCCGCTACCGCGTCTTGATTGAGCGGGCCTTGACCGACGATCGCCTTTAGTCGATTAATTAAGCTGCGGCGAGTTCTTTCTAAGCCTTTCCGCAGTTTTTGCAGCCAACTGATTTCTTCAACGGATACTTGGTCTGGGCGGCGGCCTTGACTGGCTAAGATTTCTGAAGACCACAGGAAGCCTTCGTCAAAGGCGAAACCGGGAATTTCTTCGATAATTGCCGCTCTCTCGGCGGCGGCTGCAATTACTTCGGGTTCTTCAATTGCGGTTTCTTTGAGGCGTTCGATGCGCTCCATGCGATCGGCCTGAGCTCTGGCCCAAAACGGCAGGGCTTCGGCTGCTTCGCCCTCGGATGCGAGTGATTGGGTTTCTACAACCTCCGTTGCAGGCTCGGCAATTTCTATATTTTCTGCTGTAACTTCTAATTTTTGAGCAATAGGTGCAACGTCGATCGCCCCGGCTGTGGGTTGCAGAGTTTCTGCAATTTCTGCGGGCGTTGCTGCATCGAGTTCGATCGCCTCGGTTGCTTCAAGTGCCGCGGGTTCTGCAACTTCTGTAACTTCTGCAACAGTTGGTGTTGTGGGTGCTGGTTCAAGTTCGATCGGTTCCGTTGCTTCAATACTCGCCGGTTCTGCAACTTCTGCAACTGTCGCGATTTCTGCTGCGGCTGCTGGAACATCCGGCGCTGCTGTCTCGGAAACTTCTGTTTCGGGTTTTTGCTGTTTTTGAATATTTTTGTAAGCAGCTTTTGCCCAATTGAGATAATCTTCGGCTCCAGCAGGAGAGCTTTGCTCTGTTGCATCTGTTTGAGGCTCAACCGGTGCGGATTTTGCCGACTCATCTTGCGGCTGTTCGGGGGTTGCCTCTGTTTCTGAAGATTTGCTTTCGCTGTACTGGCGACGAAACCAATTAAATACCATAGGAAATTGTGAATATAGTTATTAGTCCTTAGTTTAGAGCGGATTGCCGATTGCGGATTGCCGATTGCTAATGACTCTGGGTAAGGTTCGCGCCCCGCCGTGCAGCCTCCGGGTAAGGTTCCCACCAAGCACCCGGAGGACTGATGACTAAGGACTACGGACTAACAACTTCTGCATTGATTTTATCGACTACTCGGCGGAGGACTCCGTTGATGAAGCGATGTCCTTCGTCGCCGCTGTAGCGTTTTGCGAGTTGGACGGCTTCGTTGACGCTGACTTGTTCGGGTAAGCCGAGATATAGGATTTCGGCGGTCGCGATTCTCATGATATCTCGATCGATCCGGGGCAACCGTTCTATTTGCCAGTCTACAAGGGCTTCCGAGAGCAATTCATCAATTTGAACACGGTTGGCGCTGACTTTCGTCAGGATTTGCAAAGCATAGGTGCGGACATCTTGCTGGTTGGCTAGCTGGATCAGTTCTGGAAACTCCATTGCTGAACCGAGACGGTTGATTGCGGTTTGGGTGAGTTCGACTGCTTCCCGCACCATTGCTCTAGCACTTTGTATATCCGCAGCGCGTATTTCGCTAGCAAGCAGTTTGTCGCTACTCCGCTGCACTTCGGATGCTGCTGCTTCTAGGGCTTCTTGAACTTCTGTTGTCAGGGTACGGATGGCGGCGAGGAGAACATCTTGCAGTTTTTTGGCTTCTAAGAGTTCTGGATTCGCCGGCAGTTGGCTGATCCCGAGGAGTGCGAGTTCGCGTGCTGTTTCGCGGGCTTTTTTCATATTTTTTAGATAGGAATTGGGACTTTAGGAATTTCGGAATTTTTGAGATTGCTAGGTGCTGGTTCAGAGCATAGACTTGGACTTTAGCAGAAAAACTCGCAAAAAACCCGCCCTGAGTCACGATTGTTTCTGGGTAGGTTTTGGACAGATATTATCTGTTATTGGGAAAGTAAAGTTTAGAATTTGAAGCCCGCTAAACTTTGCGAGCATCTGAGTTTTGCTTTTACAGGAGTGCGAGCGGGACGCCCGCTACATATATATATAGCGGGCGTCCCGCTCGCACTCCTAAAAAACGCTTTTTACTCTCATTGAGATGCTCTCTAAACCTGACCTACAGATTGATGTCTTCGTTTACTCTTCTTCGACTGGGACAGCCTGGTATCTTGATTCGGATACCAAGGGTTCGAGTGTTTTGCCCTTGATTTTTTCGGGGGTTACTGGAACTGAGTTGCTGGGGTTGACGATGCCGCCAGAGATGATGACTTTAAAGGCATCTTCGATTGACATTGACAAATTGACTAAATCTGCCTCCGGGACTATAGCGTACCATCCGGTAGTGGGGTTCGGAGTGGTGGGGATGAAAATGCCGATCGGGGTTTCACCCGAAAGGTGAGGTGGGATATCGTTACTCTCGATCGTACCGGTCACAAATGCTAACGTCCAGATTCCCCGCCGGGGATATTCCACTAACACCACGCGGCGAAATTTGTCGTTTGAGTTGAGGATGGTTCCCAGCAGTTGTTTGAGGGTTTTGTACACCGAACCGGCTAGGGGAATTGCCTGCAACAGCCGTTCGCCAAAGTCTAGCAGCCACTTGCCGAAAATGTTGCGGGCCATTAAACCGATGACTAAGATGCTCAGCAGGGGTACAGCCAGACCTACTAAAAGATTTAGCAGATTCACCAAAATCGGGTTGAGTCCGTCAAAAGGGTTGATCTGCTTGGGAATTTTGGTGAGAAAATTGATGACCCAATTGGCGACGGTAATTGTCAGCCAGATGGTGGTAGCTAAGGGTATCACTACCAATAGTCCTGCGATCAGGTCGTTTTTTAAGTCTTGTTTGATGCGTTGGAGCACGGCGGGTCAAATCTCCTCGTAACTGGTTGCCAATAACCTGAATAAAGCTGAGACTAAAGCAACTGCACGGGCTTTACTGGAAGTCACCATAGACGATCGTGTTCAATTCTGCTAAACCCTACCCTTTCTGAGGGGGAAGAGTTAGGGATCGCCGGTGCTGTACCTCTATTTTAAAGAATTATTGCAAGTTGGCGCTTGGTTTTAATATATGCAGGCTGTGCAGCAGCTCACCGTATTGTATATTTTAAGACACTTTGGGTCGGTTCAATCAATAAGCCGATCGGTCAGAGGCAGCCTGGGAGTGCAAGTTTAGCGAGCCCAGAGAAAATTTTCTGTTATTTGTATAGGAAATTAATTGGTCGATCGAGCTTTCTCAGATTTTCGGCTGGGTGGCATTTCGTTGTACCGAATTCAGGGGAATCTATCCAGGTTGAGTGCAGTGTCTATCCAAAAATATATCTTTGGAGAGATGCACTATGACATTTATTGGTATAAGTTATTTTATTCTTGAAGACCTACAGCGCTCAACAAGGCAACAGTTGCCTACCCTGCAAGTGTTGCATCTTAGGCAAACCCGACAAAAAGTAAAGCAGACAGACCAGCAACTTTGACTTTTTTTGACACGATCGATCTATATTCAGGAAATAAGGGCAGAATTCAAGCGAATTCGAGTTTGAGAGCAGCGGCAAAGCAATATAGCATTAACTCGGGCATCACTACAAAAAAAAGAATCTGCCAAACGAGGTAGCAGTAGTTAGTAGCAAGCGAGATAAATTACTACATAGCTAGTTGTTTCTAGCCAGAAGCGCGGAACAATTGGTTCAACAGGGTATAGCTAAACTGCTGCATAGAAGCAAAACTCCAGCGGTGCCGATTCCTTGGAAGCAGACGAAACTTAAGGAAAAACAAGCGTACTAGCCAATTAAGTCAGAGCCGGGATTCACCTCGCGGCAAGCAGCAATAGACTTGATTAGAAGTTAGGATTGAGATATGAATGCTCAACTAATGAAACCAATTGATTTTTACATTTTTTTATGCGATTCAAAATGCAATAATTTTTTGGGCTTCACTTAAAGCCGCAGCCTGATAAAATTTTGTATCCGATAATTAATATTTAAGTAAAAGGAATTTTTGTGAAAACGCTTAGTATCCTCTTAGTAGAAGACAGTCCCCTAGATGCCGAACTGATTGAGGCATATCTAAAGGATGGTGGGCTAGAATTTTCTCTGGTGTGTGTGGAAACTCGAGAAGACTTTGCCGCGGCGCTGGAAAAACAACGTTTTGACATTATTTTGGCAGATTATATGCTGCCTGGTTTTAACGGGATAGCTGCACTGGAAATCGCCCACACTAATTGTCCGGGAGTGCCGTTTATTTTTGTTTCGGCTACTTTGGGCGAGGAAGTGGCGATCGAAACTTTGAAAAGCGGCGCTACTGATTATGTTCTCAAACGCCGTTTGATACGCCTAGTGCCGTCGATTCAGCGGGCCCTGCGGGAAGTTCAAGAACGGAACGAGCGCAAGCAAGCCGAAGCACAGCAGCAGGAGAGCGAAGCTCGATTTCGGATTATGGCAGATACGGCGCCGGTGATGATTTGGATGTCGGACACTGACCAACTTGGCGATTACTTTAACAAAGTTTGGCTGGAGTTTACGGGTAGAACTTTGGCGCAAGAAATGGGTACGGGTTGGATGGAAAACTTGCACCCAGATGACTTGCCAGAATCTCTGGATATTTACCAAAAAGCCTTCAAAGCTGGCAGCGAGTACCGACTCGAATGCCGCCTGAGACGCTATGACGGCGAATACCGCTGGGTTTTGGGTACAGGCGTACCCCGGTACAGGCCCGATCGCACTTTTGCAGGTTACATCGGTTCTTACATCGATATTAGCGAACGAAAACAGGCAGAACAAGAACGCGCTGCAGCTTTGTCCAGCGAAAAAGCAGCGAGGTTGCAAGCAGAAGAAACTGCTAAAGCGCTGCAATTGGCAAACGATCAAATTACTAACATTCTCGAAAGCATTACCGATGCTTTTATCGCTGTTGACTTAAATTGGAACTATACCTATGTCAACCACCAAGCTATTGAGCTGTTAGGCAGACCAAAAGCCGAACTGATTGGTAAAAATTTTTGGGATATATTTCCCTGGGCGGTCGATTTACAGTTTTACAAAATGGCTACCAAAGCATTAGCAGAAAAAGTAACAAACGAGTATGAGGGATTCGTACCGTTATGGAATAAGTGGTTGAAGATGCGTTTTTATCCTTCCGATTCTGGTTTGTCGGCTTACATCCAAGACGTTACCGATCGCAAGCAAACAGAAGCTGCACTCCAAGCTAGCGAAGAAAAGCTGAGAATGTTAGCCGAAGCTAATTTGATAGGAATTATCTTCGGGGATGTAAACGGCCGTATCATCGAGGCCAACGATGAATTTTTGCGGATAGTTGGTTACACGCGGGAACACTTGCAGCGCGGGGAATTAAACTCGATTGACATCACGCCGCCGGAGTACCAGTCTCTCGACAAGAAAGGGATGGCAGAAGCACAAGCAACGGGGGCTTGCACTCCCTACGAAAAGGAATTCTGGAGGATAGACGGCAGCCGGATTCCGGTGTTGATCGGATATGTTTTGCTGGCACAAAAGCGGCAAGAATCTGTGGCTTTTATTCTCGACTTGACGGTTGGCAAGCAGTTGGAAAGAGAACTGCAGGATCGAGCTCAGGAATTGGCGCGGGCGAACCGGATTAAAGACGAGTTTCTAGGAACTTTGTCCCACGAATTGCGGACGCCGCTGAATGCGATGCTGGGATGGGCACAACTGTTGCGAAACCGCAAGTTTGACGAAAAAACGACTGTTCGGGCTCTGGAAACGATCGACCGCAATACACGCTCGCTGGCAACTCTGATCGAGGATTTGCTAGACGTGTCCCAGATTATTAGCGGGAAACTGTCGCTGAATTTGCGGTGGGTGGATGTGATTTCGACTGTTGAGGCTGCGATCGATAATCTCGCGCCCGCGATTGCGGCCAAAAATATTGAAATTGTGACGGATTTCGACCCAACTACCGGGCGGATTTTTGCCGATTCAGGCCGGTTGCAGCAGGTAGCCTGGAATTTGCTGTCGAATGCGATTAAGTTTACTCCCGATGGCGGACAGGTGAAGGTGGGGGTGCGAAAGATGCAGGGGACTTTGGCCCCTGATGAATCCGCTTGCTGTAAAAAATTGTCGCCCGCTACTGTGGAAATTGAGGTTAGCGACACGGGAAAAGGGATTTCAGAAGAGTTTTTGCCGCACGTTTTCGAGCGGTTCAGCCAAGCTGACAGCTCTACAAGGCGATCGTACAACGGATTGGGTTTGGGTTTGGCTCTAGTGCGGCATTTTGTGGAAATGCACGGGGGGACGGTGCAAGCCGAATCCGCCGGGAAGGGAAAAGGGTCGAGGTTTTTAGTGAGATTGCCAATTCAACACCTTCCTGGCGACGGCGGATTTTCTGTGGCGGGACTCGGGGAGTTGGCGATTCCTCCCAGCAAGGCGCGAGCCCCTGTAAAGGAGTCTTTTGTCAACAGCAATCTTTCTGGAGTGCGGGTATTGGTGGTCGATATCGACGCGGATTCCCTGGATTTTGCCTCTACCGTGCTCGAAGATTGCGGGGCCCAGGTGGAGACTGCTAGCTCTGGAAAGGGTGCGTTGGAGGCGATTGAAAGGCTGAATCCGGATGTGTTGGCGATCGATATCGGGATACAGGCCCTTGACGGAGAGGCTCTGCTGCAACAAATGCGATCGCGGATGGTGGACAGGGAAATTCCGGCGTTGGCGTTCACGGTGGTTGGTAAGGTAGAGGAACGCATACGGGCACTGCAGCAAGGTTTTCAAATTTACGTGCCCAAGCCGATCGAGCCTGCTGAGTTGGTGGCGGTGGTGGCAAGTTTGGTGGGGCGATCGAACGATTTTAGATTTTAGATTTTAGATTGACTCGGCGAGGACGGAAATCCTAACTACAAACCAATTTTCTTGCATTCGAGCGATCGGATAATAATTCTTAGGACTAAGGCCAACTGGTAGATTAAACAAAAATATGTAGTGGCGCTTGTGGGCTATTAGCTTAGGAAAAAGCGTACAAGCGCCACTACATACTTAAAATTTAAGCTTTATTTGTGACCGTTGCCCTTAGTCCTAATCCTGCCGAAAAACTTTTTTATTATGAATTAGACTTAGAGATAATTTGTCAAGTCCCAAAAGTTATAAATTTAATTGGGATCGCAGTGTGTAGTTTTTGATACTGAGAACAGTTTCTAAAAAGAATGCAAATGTAGAAAAGTTCCAAACCCTGAGACTCATCAGTAGTCCGACTTCTAAAATGTAAAATGTAAAATCTAAAATCTAAAATCTAAAATTGTATGAGATTGAGGGACGATCGCCCTTAACAGTCTCTCCTCAAATATCAAGTTCAGCAATTAGCTGCTTAATTAAGCATGAATTTTAGTTACAGTTAACCTAATTTGTCATACCCCAAAAGTTAGAAATTTAATTTAAGCCAAAGTTTTTAGCTTTCGATCGGAGGCGCAGGGACGATCGCCCCTAACACTATTTCCTTAAATATCAAGTTCAGCAACGAGATGCTTCATTAGAGAAATATTCAGCCGGCATAAATGCTTCTCACACTCCTCTATTGCCCGCCGTGCAAGGATTTTTGGGTTCTTGGATGTGGACTGGTCGCCCGCTTCCCACTACCGACGGCTAGATACCAATTGCACCCGGCCGGCATCCATTTCATCCATTAATAACTCTAAAGCCTCATAATCAATATCCGAGATGTACCCCAACCGGGTAAGCTCGTAGTTGATTTCGTTTTCAATGTCAGGCGTCAACTGCTTAATGTAGAGGGCTTTTTCTACAAGTTGACGGATAGCATGAGTTGCTTGCATAGTAAGTCGGAGAACTCCGTACATTTTAATTTTCCTCTGAAGTGTCGAGCAAGCAGGTGATCCAGATCAGAACTAACAAGTGATTTTAATTACATTGTTCAGTTTTATTGAACAGCTAGGGCAAAGTCGATCGCAATTTTTAGAGTTAGCAAGACTAAAGCGGCTGGCCTAAATAAAAAATAGTATAGTAGCTTACGTTTCCTCCCCAAATCTTACGCAAAATTTCATAAAAAAGAGGCAATAAATAAAGATTCAGTAAAACTACTGACCAAAACTGGTCATTTTGCCTCAGATTAAGTTAGGCTCAGGGTACTCAAGTAGGTTTAGGCTTACATCCGTTTAGCACAGTAGTTGAAAATACGTAGCAATCATAGGTTTGACATATGCAGACACTTCTTGCCCATAAACCAATTACGGTGATTCGACCCCTAGACTACCTGAATGCAGCCACCTGCGGAGAATTCGGACGGCAACTAACGACAGCAATTTCAGCCCCCGGAGTGGTAGCGGTACTCGTAGATTTGGGCGCAGTAACATTTATTGACAGTGCCGGTTTGATGGCATTGGTTTCAGGCCTCAAGCAGGCGAAAAAAATGGGCCGCAGGTTTAGTCTGTGCTCGGTATCCCCCGGGATTAGGATGATTCTGGAACTCAGCCAACTCGATCGAGTTTTTGAAATATTTGAAAATGTCGATAGCTTTGATGCCGAAAACTCCTGCGTAAAACAACACTGATAGAGCCTCCTAGGCCAGGAGAACAGGCAACAAAACACAGCACATTCGGTTAAATGCCCGAAAAGACAGACGACTGTCGTTGGCGTGTTGGCAGATTTTAAGGTAGGCTGCTTAAGAGTCGCAAATATTTAGCGAGTCGAGCCGTGGCAGTAAAAGTCGAAGAATTACTTACAGCAGACATTAATCAGCCTGCTCGTTATCTGGGAAACGAATTGGGGGCTACGCACAAGCCTTGGGACGAAGCGTTGGTGCGCTGGGTTCTCACTTACCCAGAAGTTTATGAAGTTGGTGCTTCCAATCTGGGGCACATCATCCTTTACAACATTTTGAACGCAGGGCCAAGACAGTTGTGCGATCGGGCTTATTTGCCCGCCCCCGACTTGGCAGCCAAACTGCGATCAACCAAAACTCCGCTGTTTGCCGTAGAATCGAGGCGATCGCTCACAGAATTTGATATTCTGGGCTTCAGCCTCAGCTACGAACTCGGAGCCACAAACATTCTGGAAATGCTGGATTTAGCCGGCATTCCCCTAACTTGGCAAGAAAGAGCGACTAATCGCCAAAACGGTCCAATGCCGCTGATTTTTGCTGGCGGGCAAACGGCAACTTCCAATCCTGAACCCTACGCGGACTTTTTTGACTTCATCGCTTTGGGAGATGGAGAAGAATTGCTGCCAGAAATTGGCTTGATTTTGGCAGAAGGCAAAACAAATAATTTGAGCCGAGAAGCATTGCTGCTGGATTTAGCGCAAATTCCCGGCGTCTACGTCCCGCAATTCTACGATATGGCGGCCGACGGTTCTGTTCATCCCAACCGCCCCCAAGTTCCAGAACGAATTCTGCGCCGCGTGGCAACTCCCATACCAGCTTATTCGATCGGCCTGGTTCCCTACGTCCAGACAGTACACGACAGACTGACAGTAGAAATCCGCCGGGGATGCACCCGCGGGTGTCGCTTCTGTCAGCCGGGAATGCTGACTCGCCCCGCGCGCGATGTGGAACCGCAGCAAGTCGTAGAGGCGATCGAACAGGGGATGCAAGCCACCGGGCACAGCGAGTTTTCCCTGCTTTCCCTCAGTTGTTCCGACTATCTGGCACTCCCAGCAGTCGGGATGGAAATCAAAAATCGCCTGAAAGATAAAAATATTTCTCTGTCTCTACCCAGCCAGCGGGTTGACCGATTTGACGATAATATTGCCGACATTCTCGGCGGTACGCGACAAGGCGGTTTGACTTTTGCGCCGGAAGCTGGTACTCAGCGGATGCGCGACATCGTTAACAAAGGTTTGACCAACGAAGAATTGCTTCGGGGTGTCAAAACTGCGGTCGATCGCGGCTGGGATAAAATCAAGCTGTATTTTATGATCGGTTTGCCCGGAGAAACAGATTTTGATGTTCTCGGCATCGCCGAAACAGTCCGCTGGCTGCACAGGGAATGCAGGATCAATGGCAGGCGGGGACTGACTTTTAACTTGACAATTTCTAATTTTACGCCTAAGCCTCACACTCCTTTTCAGTGGCACTCGGTTTCTACTGCTGAGTTTTCCCGCAAGCAAAAACTCCTGAAGGGAGAATTTCGCGGAATGCGGGGCGTCAAGGTGAATTACACTGATGTGCGGATTTCGGCAATGGAGGATTTTGTCGGACGGGGCGATCGACGTTTGGCTGCTGTAGTCCGCCGCGCTTGGGAACTTGGGGCGGGTATGGATGCGTGGTGGGAAAGCTTGGATCAGGCTTACAAAGCTTGGACTCAGGCGATCGATGAATCGGGCCTTACCTGGAAATACCGCCAAGTCGAAAGCGGCGAGTGGAATCTTTTTGAGAAGGAAGAGGAGAAGGAAGAAGGAAGAAGGAAGAAGGAAGAAGGAAGAGAAATCAAGGAAGATTTTCCCAATTCTCCGGATCTCCCCCTCTCCCCCTCCCCAGGGCTGTTTCCTTCTCAGGAAAACCAGGCTTTTGTAGGGGCGGTGCCCCCGTGCCCGCCCCCACCCACAGATGATTTCCTGGGCATTTCAGGCATCGGGGCAACCACGGGGGGTTTGCCCCTACAAGAAAATGAAACCGCCCTGCTCTCCCCCTCCCCCTCTCTCCCCCTCTCTCTCGATCAGGCCCTGCCTTGGGATCACTTAGATACGGGGATCGACAAAAACTGGCTGAAAATTGATTTGCAAAAGGCTTTAGAAGCAGCGACGGTTCCCGACTGTTCCTTTGAAGGGTGTTCGCGCTGCGGGGTTTGCGGCACCGATTTCGGACACAATGTGGTTGTGGAGGCGCTGCCAATTCCTGAGTTTGCTGGGGAGTTCGTGCCGAATACGGAGCGGAAACAGCGTTTGCGGGTTTGGTTCGGGAAGGTGGGCGATATGGCTTTGGTTGGTCATTTGGATTTGATTCGATTGTTGGATCGAGTAGTCCGCAGAGCCGATTTGCCGATTTCGTTTACCGGCGGGTTTCACCCGAACCCTCGGATTTCTCTGGCAAATGCTCTGCCTCTGGGTGTTACCAGCACAGGGGAAATTGCCGACTTTGAGCTCACTGAGCCGATCGATATTGAGAGTTTTCGGGAAAAGTTGGCCGCTAAGCTGCCGGAAAATATTCCGATTTACAAGGTTGAGTCGATCGATCTCAAGGCTCCTTCTGCTAACCAGTTGTTAGAAGCCGCCGAGTACGTAATTACTGTGGCCTCTGCAGGCTCGTTGACAGAAAATGGCGAATTAGACCGGGAAAATGCTGCTCCTGTCTCCGTGGCTCCTGATGCCAACTGGGAAGCTTGGGTCAAGGCGATCGCCGAAACCGAGGCTTTTTGGCGGGTGCATACTACTAAGTCGGGAAAGACGCAGAATGTCAATTTGCGCGAAAGGCTGCACAAACTAGAACTTGTAGAGCAGAAACCAGACAGCAGCACAAGAGCCTCTGGTGCTACATCCGAAGGTAGAGCCGTCTTGCGCTTTACCGGGAGTTGTCGCAGCGATGGCAACTTGCTAAAGCCAGAACATATTGTTTTCATGCTCGAACAAGTCAGCCAGCAGGAAATTCAGCTTCTGCAGGTTGAGCGTAGTCAGCTAATCCTGGGTTATGGTTAAGATAGGGAAGCCGTGGTGGAATATTTCACCTTCGGCTCTCGATCGGGATGTGTCGTTTCACGCTATAATCGCTTGTTATGGAAGCCGCGGCGGCTCGAGCGCTTTAGTCGCTCGCCGCCCTCGTCAACCAGCAACGCGGGCTGGGTGCAAATTGCTTCTGTTCAAGACTTCAAGCCTTTTTGTTGTACATTCACGGGCTAAATCTAGCGCCAAACCCGCAAGAGCGGGGTCTGAACCAAATTTAGCGATTAATTTCGATCGATCGACTGGTTGTCGGTGGTCGGCTTATTCAAAAATCTCACGGTTCAAACCGCAGAGCGGGTATTCAACAATAGATGTTTTTGACGGGTCAAAAAACGGAGATAAGTCCCCGACTTAAGTCGTGGAGAACCAAAAGTTTGAGATTTTAGATTAAAGTTCCAGCTCCCAGATTCATCTGTGGAGTAAATCTAAAATCTCAAACCTAAAATCTAAAATCGACTGACCCGTCAAAAAACGGAGATAAGCCCCCGACTTAAGTCGTGCAGAACCAAAAATTTTAGATTTTATACTTTAGTTCAATCTCCCAGATTCATCTGTGGAGTAAATCTAAAATCTAAAATCTAAAATTTAAAATCTAAAATCGACTAACCCGTCAAAAAACGGAAATAAGCCCCCGACTTAATTCGTGCAGAACCAAAAATTTTAGATTTTAGACTCTAGTTCAATCTCCGAGATTCCTCTGTAGAGTAAATCTAAAATCTAAAATTTAAAATCTAAAATCGACTGACCCGTCAAAAAACGGAGATAAGCCCCCGACTTAATTCGTGGAGAACCAAAATTTTAGATTTTAGACTAAATTTCAATCTCCGAGATTCATCTGTGGAGTAAATCTAAAATCTAAAATCTAAAATCTAAAATCGACTGACGAGGTTTTAGGCTTGGCAGGGGCGGAGGTTGCAGTCGAATGCCAAGCTGGGGTATGTTGAGTGCGATGGCACAAGAATTCAACAAAAGTCTAGGCGCTTTCACTCCTACCTACTTTCGCTCAAAACCAGCCCTCTACCACCACGCAAGCGGAGTTATCAGTTCGTAGTGTTAAGTTGTGTGTTAAGAAATTGGTACGGTGTCAATGAATTTATTCGCTGAGTTCAAAGGAAGAGTTGTAAGTGTTGAATTTTGAGTATTGATTTCGCAATTCTCAACTCAAATCTCAATATTGCTAACTCGATAAAAGCCTCCTTATTTCAATCTCTCAGATTTATCTGCTGAGCATAACTCATAACTCTGTAAGGGCGGGTTTAACTACTTTATCTGTAACAGTTAACAGTGAACAGTCAACAGTTAACAGTGAACGGTCAACAGTTAAATTTTCTTCCACCCTGCACCAACTCACAGCTAATAACTCTTCAAGCCACTACTAATTACAGTGAAAGTCAGAGGCACTATGAGTGCGTAAGTGTCTCTAACTTGCTGCCAGTTTTGTGAGGAAATTGAATGACAAAGCAGATAGTTATAGCAGAGCAGCATCGCATTGCTGCCGTCTTTTCAGAAGATCAAATCCAAGAACTTGTGGTAGCCACAGGCAGCCACCAAGTCAGTGACATTTACTTGGGAATTGTTGAAAATGTACTCCCAGGGATAGATGCGGCATTCGTCAATATTGGCGACCCAGAACGTAACGGGTTTATGCACGTCACAGACCTCGGCCCGCTGCGCCTTAAACGCTCGGCAGGAGCAATTACAGAACTCCTGACCCCCCAGCAGAAAGTGGTGGTACAGGTAATGAAAGAACCGACGGGCAGCAAAGGCCCCCGGCTGACAGGTAACATTACCCTGCCGGGCCGCTATTTGGTACTGATGCCCTACGGCAGGGGAGTCAATCTCTCGCGGCGGATCAAGTCGGAAGCGGAGCGCAACCGCCTCAGAGCCCTGGCTATTTTGGTGAAACCGGCCGGGATGGGGCTGCTGGTACGCACTGAAGCTGAAGGGATGACGGAAGAAGCGATCATGGAAGATTTGGAAGTCCTCCAAAAACAGTGGGAAGCCGTTCAACTCGAAGGCGGTACTTCGCGGGCGCCGGCACTGCTCAACCGGGATGACGATTTTATCCAGCGGGTGCTGCGGGATATGTTCAGCGGTGACGTGAATCGGATTGTGGTGGACTCGCAAAATGGAATTAAGCGGGTGAAGCAGCAGTTGATGAGCTGGAATGGCGGTAAACTTCCTGCGGGAGTTTTGATCGACCACCACCGAGAGCGCGCCTCGATTTTAGAATTTTTCCGAGTTAACGCTGCGATTCGAGAAGCCCTCAGACCAAGGGTGGATTTGCCTTCGGGCGGTTATGTGATTATCGAGCCGACTGAGGCGCTGACGGTGATCGATGTCAACTCCGGCTCGTTTACTCGATCGGCGACGGCTCGGGAAACGGTACTCTGGACAAATTGCGAAGCAGCAACGGAAATTGCTAGACAACTGCGGTTACGCAATATTGCCGGGGTGATTATTGTTGACTTTATTGACATGGAATCCCGCCGCGATCAGTTGCAGGTGCTGGAACATTTCAATAAAGCTCTCAAAGCTGACAAAGCTCGGCCGCAAATCGCTCAACTGTCGGAATTGGGGCTGGTAGAACTGACCCGCAAGCGCCAAGGTCAAAATATTTACGAGTTGTTCGGCCACAGTTGTCCGACTTGCAGCGGATTGGGTCATCTGGTGCAACTCCCCGGAGAAGAAGACTTCGCCGCAGCGGTGCGGGAATCGGCCGATCGCACTGTTGCTACCTCGAACCGCGTTTTGTTGAATTTGCCAGAAGGATTGGAACGCCGCAGCTTGACGCCTGTGGCGGCTGCAACTCCTGCCCCGGTGCGGGAAGAACGCCCCCCCGAACCTGCTCGGGCTGCTTGGGAACCTCAGAGCGAAAGTGTGGATTTTGAGACCGGCAGCAATGCCTCGCCTTTGGACTTGCTCAACCATCCCAGCTATCAGGATTTGGGGAACGGAACCAGACGCCGCCGCCGCCGCCGGATTGGCGAAGAGCCTTTTGCTCTCCCGGCGGAGGAGGAACCGGTACGCAGCAAGTTGCGGCTGCCGAATACTTCGAGCGCGCCCGTCGCGGATACGCGCTCTGAGTATCTGGCACCCCCCGGCATCCGGGCGGCTTCGGAGGGCTTCGGGCTGGTGAATATGGCGACTGTTGGCAGGCGCGAGGATTTCGATCGCGTGCGTCCGGCTAAGTCTGAGTTGATGAAGCCGATGGTGGAGCCTCCAGAGGTGATTTCGGTGGAAATGACGGCGGAGGAGCAGGATGTTTATGCTCTGATGGGGGTTTCTCCTTTGGTGCTTACCGATCGCAGCGTGAAAAATCCTAAGAATGCGATCGTTTCGGTAACTCTCCCGGGAGCGGCCCCGAACAAGCCGCCTTTCGAGCAGCTCGAATTTGAATTTGAAGCGGCGGCGCCTGCTGAGAATGTTGAGGAACGGGATTATTATCCAGAAAGAGCGGTAGTTGAGCCTGTTTTTTCTGAGGATGATGATGATGATGAGGCCCAAATTTATGGCGAGAGTTCGATCGACGAAACTGATGATTTTGATCGGATTGAGGAACCCAGCGATGTGATGGGCCAATCCTATGAGCCGATCGAATCCCATGAGCCGATTGAATCCCATGAGCCGATCGAATCCCATGAGCCGATCGAATCTTATGAGCCGATCGAATCCCATGAGCCGATCGAATCCCATGAGCCGATCGAACCCAGCCAGCCCAGCGAACCCAGCGAACCCGAGGAGCCTGCTATCAACCGCCGCCGCCGCCGCCGCTCGTCAGCCGTTGTGGATGAGTGATATGAAGTCCGAGGGAAGAGGGAAGAAGTCAGAGGGAAGAGGGAAAAAGGAAGAAGTAGAAATTTTTACTCTCTTCCCATCTTTCCATCTTCCCCTTTCCCCCTCTCTCTCGAACACTCTAGTAATTGCAGGTGTGGATGAAGTCGGACGAGGGGCTTTGTTCGGGCCGGTGGTGGCTGCCGCCTGCATTTTGCCCGACGAAGTTCTCGATGAATTAGCAAGTTGCGGGGTGCGCGACAGCAAGCAGTTGAGTGCCGCCGCCCGGAGTCGGTTAGCCGTAAAAATCCGGGCTGTGGCGGTTGACTGTCAAATTGGTGTGGCTTCGGTGCGAGAGATCGATCGCCTCAATATTTTGCAGGCTTCTTTGTTGGCGATGAAACGGGCGATTTTGAAGTTGAAGGTGACGCCGGATTTGTGTTTGGTTGATGGGAATCAAAGAATTCCCAATTTGGCGATCGAGCAAGAGACGATGATTAAGGGTGATGCGCGATCGATTCAGATTGCTGCTGCTAGTATTGTGGCGAAAGTTTGGCGCGATGAATTAATAGTACGTTTGGCTGTTAAGTATCCTGAATATGACTTGACAAATAACAAAGGATATGGTACAGCTAAACATAAATTGGGGTTGGAACGTTGCGGGCGATCGGCTTTTCACCGACAATCTTTTAGTCCCTGTCGAAGATAGCTAGTTGTAGTCAATAATACAAGTCAGGTTAAATAGACATAATTCCGCTCAAAAAAAACGACTGTTCAAGAGGGTGCAGGTTACCATACCTTACATAAAAATTAACATTCTCAAAATCACCCAAAATGTTAAAAATTGAAGGCTACGAGATTCTAGATCGAATTTACGAAAGCCAAAATTCAACGGTTTATCGAGGCATTCGCGAACAGGACAATCAACTTGTTATCTTCAAAATGCTCGAGCAAGATTATCCAGATCCTGCTGAACTTACCCGCTACAAGCAGGAATACGAAATTACTTGCAATCTCCAAAATCTAGAAGGATTCCTCAAAGTTTATAGCCTACATGAGTATAAAAGAACCCTAGTCATTATCTTTGAAGATTATGGCGGCACTTCTTTAGAAATGTTGAAGGATAACCCTGTAGAAACGCCAAATATTTCATCTTTACAGCACTTCCTCCGCATCGCTATTCAAACAGCAGAGATTTTGGCTCAAATTCATGGTGCCAAAATTATCCACAAAGACATTAACCCCGCCAATATCCTGCTCAATCCAGAAACCGGGCAGGTCAAAATTATCGATTTTGGCATTGCTACCGTCTTCACCCGTGAAAATCCTACCCTAAAAAATCCCAATATTTTAGAAGGTACATTAGCCTATATTTCTCCAGAACAAACTGGAAGGATGAACCGTTCTCTCGATTATCGAACCGACTTTTACTCTTTGGGCGTTACCTTCTACGAACTCCTCACCGGACAACTTCCATTTGCCGCTGACGATGCTTTGGAGTTGGTACATTGCCACATCGCAAAACAACCAGTACCGCCGCATCAGGTTAATCCAGAAATTCCCCAAATTCTTTCTGATATCGCACTAAAACTGATGGCAAAAACAGCCGAAGAGCGATACCAAAGTGCCTGCGGAATCAAAGCAGATTTAGAAAAATGTTTGAACCAGTTACAGACAAAGGGCAAAATAGAATCGTTCCCCCTTGGCAGTCAAGATATTTGCGACAAGTTCCAAATTCCCCAGAAACTTTACGGACGCGAGGCAGAAGTTGCAGATTTACTAGCAGCCTTCGATCGAGTTAGCAAAACCGAAAATAATCAGCAATCCCGTAAAGAATTAATGCTGGTTGCTGGTTATTCTGGCATCGGCAAGTCAGCACTGGTATCCGAAGTTTATAAACCGATAACCAAGGCTAGAGGCTATTTTATCGCTGGAAAATTCGACCAATTTCAGCGCAATATTCCTTACTCTGCTCTTGTCAGTGCTTTCTCGGGATTAGTGCGACAATTATTGACCGAAAGCGAAGAACAGCTTAATCAATGGCGAGAAAAATTATTAGATGCTTTTGGTGCTAACGGTCAAATCATTATTGATGTAATTCCTGAAGTTGGATTGATTGTGGGCCAACAGCCGGCATTGCCGGAATTAGGCGCAATTGAATCGCAAAATCGCTTTAATCTTATCTGTAGCAATTTCATTCGGGTATTTTGCTCAAAAAAGCATCCTTTAGTCATTTTTCTGGACGATTTGCAGTGGGCAGATACTGCCACCCTCAAATTAATCCAACTGATGATGGCGGATGCAGATACCCAATATCTATTTTTGATTGGAGCTTATCGAGACAACGAAGTCAATTCCACCCATCCCTTGATGGTGACTCTGGAAGCAATCCGCTCCGATCAAGTATCTGTCGTCAACCAGATTACCCTTGTACCTTTAGCGCAAAAACATATCAATGAATTGATTGCTGATACGTTACAATGCGATGGTGCTTCGGTTCGCTCTTTAGCAGAATTAATCCTGAAAAAAACCCGGGGTAATCCTTTTTTTGTGAGTGAATTGTTGAAAACGTTATATGCTGAAAACCTGCTAAGCTTCGATTTTATCGATCGCACTTGGCACTGGGATATTGTTCAGATTGAGGCGAGGGCAATTACTGACAATGTGGTAGAATTAATGATTGCCAAACTCAACAAATTGCCGTCAACCGCTCAGCAGGTATTGCGTTTTGCAGCTTGTATAGGTGCAGAGTTTGACTTAAGCACTCTATCAATTATTTGCGAGCGATCGCCCGCTGAAATTTTCTCCGCTCTGAAAGAGGCGATTCAGTCTGAGTTGATTTTTACTTTCTCAGAATTAGATACTCAACTGTTAATTCACCACTATAAATTTGGACACGATCGCATCCAACAAGCAACTTATTCTTTGATTGACGAATCAGAAAAACAAGCCATCCATTTACAAATTGGTCGCCTGTTGCTAAAGAATAGTTCGCCCGAAACACGCTCAAAAAAAATATTTGAAATTGTCGATCATCTCAATCTTGGGATAGGGGCAAGCAGGGCAGTACAGCCCCTACTAACCCATCAACAAGAGCGAAACGAAATTGCCCAACTAAATTTGATAGCCGGCCAGAAAGCCAAAGCAGCGACGGCTTACACTGCGGCGGTTCAATATTTGAAGACAGGGTTAAGCCTGTTAACCGAAGAAAGTTGGCAAACGCAGTATGACTTAACCCTAAATCTCTATCAAGAAACTGTAGAGGCTCAATATTTAAACACCCAATTTCACCATGCAGAAACATTAGCTGAAGTTATCTTGGAACGAGCAATAAATCAGCTAGACAGGGTAAAAGCTTACGAACTTAAAGTGCAAATTTCTACCGCTCAAAATCAGCCACTTAAAGCAATAGAAACGGGTTTAGAAGCATTAAAATTACTGGAAATTTCTCTGTCGAGAGCGGAAGATAGTAACGTAGAGCTGCCAACACTGATGGACTTAGAAAGCTTCCCGCAAATGACTGACCCTGCTCAACTAGCAGCCATGCGGATTTTAATGTCTATTTCTCCCTCAGCTTTATTTGCGAAACCCGGAGTTTTAGTGTTAATTATGTTGACAATGGTTAACCTGACTATTCAAAAAGGTTATTCAGCCTTGGCTGCTTATGCTTATGTTGGGTATGCTGTTATCTGTTCGGGAAAAGGCAACATAGAAACTGGATATCACGCCGGACAATTGGCACTGAAGCTAGTAAATATATATCATGCTACAGAACTAAAAGCGAAAGTTTATAACTTATTTTGTTCTTTCGTTAAACACTGGAAAGACCCCGAAAAAAGCAGTCTTTCTCTGCTCCTAGAGGGAAGTAAAAGCGGACTGGACACAGGAGACAATGAGTACGCCTGTTATTGTATTAAAGCTTATTGTATCACCCTATTTTTGACGGGGGAAGGACTAGAATCTGTCGCCTCAAAAATGCAGCAATCCTGCGAACAATTATGGAAGCTTAAACAGGAATATGCTCTCTACCAGACTAATATCTGGCGGCAAGTTACCTTAAATCTTTTGGAAACAACTGCCACCCCATCTCGTTTGCTCGGCGAAAGCTTTAACGAGGAGGAAATAATTCCCCGTTTGCTAGCCACGAATAACCGCACTTTGCTTTGTCTGGTTTACCTCGCCAAACTAAATCTTTCTTACTTATTCAAAGACTCTGCCGGGGCCGTAAAAAATGCGATCGCAGCCGCAGAATACATAGATTCTCTCATGGGATTTATGTATGTTGCTGTGCATAACTTCTACTATTCTCTTGCCCTGCTCGCTCAGTATTCTCCCCAATTCCAGGAAAACTTGGAGCGAGTCGAATTAAACCAGGAGCAAATGAAGCAATGGGCAGAGCTTGCCCCGTTCAATTTCCAGCATAAATACGACCTAGTAGAAGCAGAAACAGCGCGAGTATTGGGAGATAATTGGCAAGCAGCAAAACTTTACGACCGAGCGATTAAAGGAGCAAGAGACAGCGGATATATTCAATATGAAGCTTTAGCCTATGAGCTAGCAGCAGAATTTTATCTGGCAAGCGGTATGGAGGAGATTGCCCAAACCTATCTCAAAGGAGCACACTACGGCTATACTCGCTGGCAAGCTAGGGCAAAAGTTGAGGATTTAGAAGCAAGATATCCACAATTACAGGCTAAATCTGCGGGAACTATTGGTAAAAACACAGGCACGAGCATCGCCACTTCTCAGACTACTACAGGAGCGGGTACAGCTTTAGATTTAGCGACAGTTATCAAAGCCTCTCAAGCCATTGCTGGTGAAATTGTGCTAGAGAAATTACTCCGAAACTTGATGAAAATTATGATTGAGAATGCTGGCGCACAGGTGGGCTACTTGTTGTTGGAATCTCATGGTAAACTACTGATTGAAGCATCGGGTGCAGTTGATTGCGACAGCATCAATTTATTGCAGTCAATCCCATTGGAAAGCAGTAACTTACTGTCACTATCAGTGATTAATTATGTAAGTCGGACTCACAAAGATGTTGTTTTAAATGATGCTACTCGTGAAGGTAAATTTACTAAGGACACTTATATAAAGGCACATAAAACTAAATCAATCCTCTGCGTTCCTCTGCTCAAACAGAATCAGCTTATTTCAATAATTTACTTAGAAAATAACCTGGTAACTGGTGCATTTACTCCCGACAGAGTAGCCCTGTTAAAAGTCTTGTCCTCCCAAGCTGCCATCTCGATCGAAAATGCCCAACTCTATACCAACTTAGAAGCAAAAGTAGAAGAACGCACTCAAGAATTATCACAAGCTTTAAGCAATCTCGAAGCCACCCAAGAAGGATTGATTCAATCAGAAAAAATGGCAGCTTTAGGACAACTTGTCGCCGGAGTGGCCCACGAAGTTAACACTCCCCTGGGTGCAATTCGCTCCTCGGCAGGAAATGTTTCTAAGTTCTTGAATCAAACTTTAGAACAGTTGCCCGCACTTTTTCAATCTCTCTCCCCAGAAGAAGCACAGGATTTCTTGAGTTTACTTCAGCGTTCCCTCCAACAAGAAGCAAGCTTATCAACAAAAGAAGAACGCAAATTAAAGAGAGCTTTGAGAAGCAAACTGGAAGAATTAGAGATTGATAGTGCCGATACCGTAGCCGATCGCCTAGTGATCATGGGGGTTTATAATGAAATAGATGCCTTTGTCCCGTTGTTGCAAAGATCCGATAGTTTACATCTCTTAGAAATCGCCTACAAACTTTCCGAATTAAAAAGAGGCATCGCTACTATCAACACAGCCACAGACAGAGCATCAAAAGTAGTTTTTGCCTTAAAAACTTATGCCCGCTACGAACAGTCTGGCGAAAAAACAGCAGCCAGTATTACAGAAGGTATTGAAACAATCTTAACCCTGTATCAAAATCTCCTCAAACAGGGAGTGGAGGTCATCAAAAACTATGCCGAAATCCCGCCGATACTGTGTTATCCCGACGAACTTAATCAAGTTTGGACGAATTTAATTCACAATGCTTTGCAAGCAATGGATTATCGAGGCACGCTAACAATTGAGTTAACGGCTGAAGATGACCAGGCTAAGATTAGCATTAGCGACAGCGGTCACGGGATACCAGAAGAGATAAAAGCGAAAATATTTAACCCGTTTTTTACTACTAAATTGGCAGGAGAAGGCAGCGGATTGGGACTAGATATTGTCAAGAAAATTGTTGAGAAACATCAGGGAAAAATTGAAGTGGAATCAATTCCGGGCAAAACTACATTTAATGTTTTCCTGCCAATGAGCGCTGTATAAGCAGGTCAAGGAGCTGGCAAACGATATAAGGTAGTAAGCCGATCGGATTTTGCGTGGCTCCGCCTAAGCTGCAATCTACCCCATTGATAGGATGTCAAAAATTAAAGCGTTTTGAGGCCCATAACTCCGATCGAACCGGAAACGGATGTAAAACAGCAGTACGATGGGCTATGCTCAGCTAAGCTACTACCCATATAAGTTTCTTAGTTTCGGCGACTGGGGGGAGGGGGAGAGGATGGGGCGATCCGTTGACTTGTGACCCCGCCCAACAACGGATACAAGCCCCGACAGGATTCGTGGAGAGGCAAAAATTTTAGACCCTTGTTCAAGCTCCCAGATTCATCTGTGGAGTCAATCTAAAATCCTTCGACTGAGCGCTCACGCCGAAGTCTCAAATCTCAAATTAAAATCGACTGATATCATTTCCGGTTACACCGGAATGATGTTGACGGTTGACTGTTGACTGTTGACTGTTGACGCCGTGAACAGTCAACCGTCAACAGTGAACTCGAATTTACTATTCCGATGCTAACGGATTTGATATGACATCTTCAGATAAGATGGGGTCTACTAATATACTTTACTACTTTGACTACTTTGACTACTTTGACTACTTTTGCTACTAATAACAATTAAAAAGGAGAAAAAATAGATGTCGAAACCAGTTATTTTGTGCGTTGACGATGAGAGAATGGTATTAGACAGTCTCAGGACGCAACTAGCAGCAGAATTTGGGAATGCCTACACCTACGAAGGAGCAGAAGATGCTGAGGAGGCTTTAGAGGTAATCAGCGAACTCTATGACGAAAAAATTACCCTTATTCTGATTATTTGTGATTGGTTAATGCCCGGTATTAAGGGAGATGAGTTGCTGATTCGCATTCACCAAAACTACCCCCATGTTATAAAAATTATGCTGACAGGTCAAGCCGATGAAGTAGCAATTAACCGAGCGAAAAAACAGGCTAACCTCCATTCTTGCTTATCTAAACCTTGGTTAGAATCCGAGTTGCTGGAAACTATTAAATCTGGTTTATCTAAACTATGAGTCAACAGGTAATTATCTGTGTCGATGATGAGAAAACTGTACTCAAAAGCCTCAAAGCAGAACTGCAAGAGGCTGTTGGCAATGATTATATAATCGAAATTGCTGAAGGTGGACAAGAAGCCTTAGAGCTAATTGAAGAATTGCTAGAGGATGGGGATGAAATTCCTTTAATTATTTCCGACCACATTATGCCTGACATGAAGGGAGACGAGCTGTTGAAACAGGCTCATATAATTTCGCCTAAAACTATAAAAATTATGCTGACGGGGCAAGCAGATATTGAGGCGATAACCAATGCTATCAACTCTGCAAACCTATATCGTTATATTACCAAACCTTGGCAAGCTGAAGATTTGAAATTGACGGTTAGAGAAGCGCTAAATAGTTATCTTCAAGATAAACAACTGGCACAACAAAACGCCCGACTTCAGCAAATGAATCAGGAGTTAGCCGAGTTAAACAGCCAGCAAACGGCACTGATTGCCAAACTCCATGAAAGCGAAAATCGCTTGACACAGTTTTTGGAAGCAATGCCGATTGGTGTAGGTGTGCTGGATGCGGACGGCCAACCTTACTACGTCAATCGGAAAGCAAAAGAGATATTTGGTAAAGGAGTTGTGCCGGATACGAGTTCCGAGCAATTGTCAGAGGTTTATCAACTCTATCAAGCAGGCACAAATCAAAATTATCCTACGGAAAATTTGCCCAGCGTGCGCGCGTTGAAGGGAGAAAGTGCTACGGCTGACGATGCAGAAGTTCATCAAGGCGACAAGATTATTCCCCTAGAAATCTTCGCTACTCCAATCTACGATCAACAAAGAAATATTGTTTATGCTATCACCACTCTTCAAGATATCACGGAACGCCAAGAAGCTGAGGCAGAACGCCAAAAGTTCATCGAGGATCTCTTTGAGGTCAATTGCAATTTGGAACTTTCACTGGATGCAGAATTAGAAATTGCGGAGGCGACAAGTCGCTTTGTACCCAAAGAGTTGTTAGCTTTTTTGGGATGTGACAGTATTGTTGATATTAAATTGGGAGAAGCGGTGGAGTTGGAAATGTCGGTTTTGTTTTCTGACATCCGCGATTTCACTACTCTCTCGGAACAAATGACACCGACAGAAAATTTCAAATTTATAAATTCTTATCTGAGTCGAATGGAACCGCTGATTTTGGAAAATCAGGGGTTTATTGATAAATATATTGGCGATGCAATTATGGCTTTGTTTAGCGAGGGGGCGGATGATGCTGTGAAAGCGGGAATTGCGATGCTGCATACTCTTGTTGAATACAATCGAGATCGCGCTTCTGTGGGTTATGTGCCCGTTGAGATTGGGGTGGGAATCAATACTGGTTCTTTGATTCTGGGTATAGTGGGCGGAAAAAGCCGGATGGACGGTACTGTGATTAGCGATGCGGTTAATTTGGCTTCTCGGATTGAAAGTTTGACGAAAAATTATGGGGTATCGCTGTTAATTACTCAGCAGACATTCGATCGCTTGAGAAATCCGGGTGATTATGCAATTCGGGTAATTGATAAAGTTCAGGTTAAGGGTAAGTCTGAATGGGTGACTGTTTATGAAGTTTTTGATGCGGATTTGCCGGAAGTTAAAGCAGGGAAGTTAGCGACTTTGCAAGTGTTTATTGAGGCTTTGTCTTTGTACAATATGAATAGTTTTAGGGAAGCTTCGGCACTTTTTGCGGATTGTTTGCGCCAAAATCCGGGGGATAATGTGGCTCGAATTTATTTGGAAAGGTGTAATTAAGGAAGAAGGAAGAAGGAAGAAGGAAGAAGGGAGAAGGAAGAAGGAAGAAGCAATAAAAGCCAGGGTTTCAGCTATACAGAACTTATGCAAAATTTCTATATGTAGGGCTGCAGGCACACCGCACCTTACTCGTTTAGTCCGATCGAGTTTTATGAGAACTTTAGTCCTCACTACAAACCGCGACTCGTTATCGGAAATGCGATCGCCCCGATCGCACTTTAGGATTGTTCGATCGGTTGTTCGATCGGTTGTTCGATCGGCAATTCTATGATAAACTCTGCTCCGTGGCCGAGTGCAGACACGCAGCTAAGTTTGCCACCGTGTTCTTGGACAACTTTGTAGGAAATTGACAGGCCTAAACCGGTGCCTTTGTCGGCGGGTTTGGTAGTAAAAAAAGCCTCGAATAACTGCTGGGAAACTTCTTCGGGCATACCGGGGCCGTTGTCAGAAATCCTAATTACAGCATTGGAGTTTTGGACTTCTGTCCTAATTTTAATCTTGCTGCGGTTAGCTTTGACTTCGCCAACTGAATGCCCTTCGTTGTATTCCTCGATCGCGTCGATCGCATTTCCGATCAAATTCATAAATACCTGATTGATTTTGCCGGCATAACACTCAACCAAAGGCAAATTTCCATAGTCCTTAATTACCGCAATTTCGGGATAGTTGCCTCTGGCTTTCAGGCGGCTTTGCAGAATCAGCAACGTTCCTTCAATCCCTTCGTGCAGGTTAACTTTGCTCATTTGAGAATCGTCTTTGCGGGAGAAATTTCTGAGCGATCGCACGATTTCCCGAATGCGATCGGCCCCAACCTGCATCGAAGACATCGCTTTCGGCAAATCTTCTAGCAGGAACTCTAGCTCGATATCCTTAATTTTATCTTGAATTGCTGCCGGCGGCTGCGGGCAGTGCTGCTGGTACATATCGAGCAAATTCAGCAAATCTTCCGTGTAGTGGCCGACGTGAACGAGATTGCCGCAGACGCTGCTAACGGGATTGTTAATTTCGTGAGCAACACCAGCTACCATTTGACCGAGAGTAGACATTTTTTCAGTATGAATTAATAAGGCTTGAGTTTGCTGCAACTCGTGCAAAGTATTTTCGAGCTGAATTTTTTGTTGGGTTAACTCTGTTTGCGATCGCCGCAAAGCTTCTTCACTGCGTTTCTGCTCGGAAATATCAGTAATTAACCCTTCTAAAGCTATCAATTCTCCGGACTCGGAAAACACTCCCAAACCTTGCTCCCAAACCCATTTTAATTCGCCGTTTTTAGAAGTAATTCGGTAATTTAGCTGATAGGGTCGATTTTCTTGCAAGGCAACTTGCACGGCATTCCACAAATTCTCCCGATCGTCCGGGTGAGTCAATTCCGATATAGAAACTTCCCGAGTGCCGATAAATTCTTCAGGAGAATAGCCTGCTAACTGATAGCAACCTTCGCTGACAAACTCCATACTGCGATCGGCATCGTTGCGAAAACGGTAGGCCATTCCCGGCAAATTGCTCATCAGCGTCGCCAAAGCCCGCTGACTTTCCCGTAGGGCTTCTTCGGCGTGTTTGCGATCGGTAATATCCGTCATCACCGCCAGCATACAGAGTTCGCCATCCAAATTAATCAACTCTGCAGACAGCAAACACACCACCACCGATCCAGACTTCATGCGAAACTCGCATTCCTGATTGCGAACCACACCTTGTTCGTGCAAACGTTGCCTAAAATTAAGTCTGTCTTGAGGCCTTACCCAAATATTTAACCCCGGTACTGTATTGCAATTCGTTTCTTCTAAAGCGTAACCAGTCATCGACAAAAAACTATCATTAACTTCAATAAAACGACCCTCTGCAAAAGTAGTAATAATCATCGGATCTGGACTTGAGCGAAAAGCCTTAGAAAATTTTTCTTCCGACAATCTCAACTTTTTAATAGCCTCTTCCAACTGACTTGTCCGCTCTTTAACCCGGCATTCCAATACCTCGTTAGCCTGCTTCAGGGCCTCCTCAGCCTGCACCCGATAAGTGATATCGCGCACCACGCCTTGCAGCCCCATTTTGCCGCCAATATCCATAGAAGTTAGCAGCACTTCCGCCGGAAACTCAGAACCATCCAAACGGCAGTGCCGCCAGTCAAAACGGCAATTTCCCGATCGCACAGCCGTATTAACTCGCTCTTGATAAAGACTCAGAGAATCTTGTCCGTCCGGTTGCAGCGGCGGGCTGAACTCCGAAGGATGCTTGCCGCAAAACTCCGATTCAGTGCTGCATCCAAATAACTTTAAAGTAGCCGGATTGCAATCCAAAAAACCCTCTTCGTCTAGCAGCATTACCGCATCAGTCGTCGATTCGTACAAAGTGCGAAACTTTTTTTCCGACGCCTGCAAAGAAGCAATCAACTGCATCTTTTCCTCAGCCGCCCGCTTTTGGTCAGTAATATCCTGCATTACTTGAGAAAAGCCCTTCAACTTTCCCCTTTCATCGCGCAAAGGAGTAACAATAATATTCGCCCAAAATCGCGATCCGTCTTTGCGAAGGCGCCAGCCTTCATTTTCGTATCGACCTTCTGCCACTGCCCGGATTAGTTTTTCGTTGTGCTTGCCGATTTCAAGATCTTCTTTAGTGAAAAAACACTCCGAATTATTGCCGACTATCTCATGAGATCTGTATCCAAAAATGCGTTCGGCACCCGAATTCCAGCTAGCTACATACCCCTCAGTATCTAACATGAATATAGCGTAATCCTTAACGCCTTCAATTATTAAGCGCAGGCGTTCTTCGCTTTCTCGAAGTGCAGATTCTGCTTGCTTGCGCTGGGTGATATCTTCTACAAAACCTTCGTAGTAGAGCAATTTACCCGCTTCATCGCAGACAGCCCGGGCATTTTCAGCGATCCAAATTATTGTTCCGTCTCGGCGATAAATCTGCGACTCAAAATCCGATACGATGCCCTGTTCTTGCAAAGCAGAAACAAACTGATCGCGCCGATCGGGATTGACGTAAAGCTGATCGCTGATATCAGTCAGACAGCCCATCAATTCTGCGGCGGAACTATATCCGTAGATGCGAGCCAAAGCTGGGTTAGCGCTGATGTAGCGACCGTCTTGGGTTGTTTGAAAAATGCCCGACACCGCATTTTCAAACATACTATAATATTTTGCTTCCATTTGGTGCAGTGCCTCCGCGACATTCAGGCATTCTATCGCTTTATTTTCTAATTTTTGATTTCCCACTTGTGAATACCCTGCTCTTGTGTGTGACTTGAATATTTTTGGTCTACCGCCTGTTAAATTTGAGCCGTTTGTTAGACTGAAATATGGTGTGTCGCAGCCGGAGACGAGTGTGTTTATTCATCTGTCCTACCGGGCTGTTAGTTGTTAGTGGTTGCTCCAGAAAGTTTAGTTGAGCGGGTATTTATTTGAGGCTTGACTGGCTGTCACGATCGCATTGGCACATCGCTCTGCCTGCGATGCAGGTGTTCTAGCAAAACCCGTTCCTTGAAATCTCCCTGGATATATTAGCAGTTGAATACCCTGAAATAAGTTAGTAGCAAGGATGTTGTTACAATAATAAAAGGCAGCGACTCCTACAACCGCAAGACTCTATTTTTAGGATTTGGGTGAGAGTGCGATCGACTCTTACCCGAGGCAACTAACCCGCCCGCAAGAGCTAAACGCTCGCTGTCCTTGCTGTCAGTCGATTGGAGATTTGAGATTTTAGATTAAAGAATTGACTCCACAGAGGAATGTGGGGCTCTCCTAAAATCTAAAATTTTTTGGTCTCCACAACTCCTGTCGGAAACTTTTATAGGTCTTTGGGTGCTCTGAGTCACTGTTAAGTATTATTGCTGATAGATAATACAGCAGACTGCTGGCAGTTATACGATCTGGGGTTTGTATGTAAAGTTGGCACAACAATAGGGTAATTGTTGTATCAAAAAATTCATATTCTGCTGCTGCGGGCGGAAAAATTCTGTAGCGGTGCTGGCATTTGGGTAAAAATCTGGGCCCGATCGGGCAAAATGTGGTCGGCAAGTCTGGTAAAATCCCGATCGATTCTCGGTTTGGCCGCAAAGCTCGATCGCGCTAAATTTGACTAGAAACTAATAAATGACAGATTCTCCTCTCCTAGCAACGCCAGAGTCATCCCCTGCTTCAACCCAGACGGCGGATTCTCCTGTGTGGCCAGCCCTGCTGCAACAACTATTAGACAGACAATCTCTCTCACGCGCCCAAGCAGCCGACTTGATGCAGGGATGGCTAGCAGAAGCTATTCCCCCCGTCCTTTCAGGAGCAATTTTAGCGGCCATCCAAGCCAAAGGCATCTCTGCCCAAGAATTGGTAGGAATGGCTCAGGTACTGGGTTCTCAGTCGCTTGCAGGTGAGTCGGAGAGCGTTTTCAATTCCCAATCTCCAATCTCCAATCTCAAATTAATTGATACTTGTGGCACCGGCGGCGACGGCGCTTCCACGTTTAACATTTCCACTGCTGTCGCTTTTGTGGCCGCCGCCGGCAAAGTTCGAGTCGCCAAACACGGAAATCGCTCCGCATCAAGCAAAGTGGGTTCTGCTGACGTGTTGGAAGCACTCGGAGTCAACCTCAACGCCGATGCCGCGAAGGTAAAAGCTGCCGTAGACGAAGTAGGCATCACCTTTTTATTTGCCCCTGGGTGGCATCCCGCACTTAAGGCTGTAGCGTCGCTCCGGCGCACTTTGAAGGTGCGGACTGTTTTTAACCTTTTAGGGCCCCTTGTCAATCCTATGCGCCCTACAGGGCAGGTAATTGGGGTGTTCGATCCTAGTTTGGTATCAACTATTGCTCAAGCTTTGGGCGAGTTGGGGACTGAGTTAGCTGTAGTCGTTCACGGCAGAGAAAAATTGGACGAGGCGGGGTTGGGAGATGTGACTGATTTGGCCGTTTTGTCGGATGGCAATGTGGAACTGACTACTTTAGACCCGGAAAAGGTAGGATTGACACCAAGTGCGATCGGCTCGTTAAAAGGCGGAAATGTTGAGGAAAACGCCGAGATTTTGCGGAACGTTTTGCAAGGCAAAGGTACGCCCGCACAAATGGATGTTGTAGCTTTGAATGCGTCTTTGGCTTTTCAGGTGGGAGGCGCAATTCCTATGGGTTCTCACGCAGCAGGAGTTTCTCTGGCTAAGGACATTTTATTGAGCGGCGAATCTTGGTTGAAGTTGCAGCAGTTGATTGAGTTTTTGAAATGAAGGAAGAGGGAAGAAGGAAGAAGGAAGAAGGAAGAGGGAAGAGGGAAGAAGGAAGAGGGAAGAAGTAAAGAAAAATTTAGAATGCCAAAATCTTTCCGATCGAACCGTCTAAAACTCAGCCTTCTGCCTACATACTTTTTCAAGTTGGGAAACTTTTTTCTCTCTTCTCTTCTTGTTGGTTAGTAAAAAAAATCCTTCTTCCTTCTTCCCTCTTCCTTCTTCCTTCTTCCTTCTTCCTTCTGTTTAAGACCGCGAGCGAAATTCAATCACATCTTGCTTAATCGTTATGTCTTTATTACCAAAAAAGTCGTGACCCAACAGTCCGATATCTAGGGATGGCGAGACGGCCACAACTACATTGTTAACCGCCAAACCACCTGCTTCAATAGAAGTCAAACGACCGAGGGGAAAAGTAGCCACTCCGTTCGGAGTTTGTGCTTGCACTGTTCCCTGAAGAACAACGCCCAAGGCTTTAGCCATTGCTGGTGTAATTACTGTGCCACTAGCTCCAGAATCTACCATCATCTCGAACTTTTGTTTGCCGTTAAACGTGACTTCTATGACGGGGATATTGGCCTCTCGGCGTTTAATTTTTGCCTGAAATACTCCAGACTTCGCTGCGGGCGCAGTAGCGGGATTCAATGCTTCGGGGAGAAAACCGCAGACTGATTGGCTGAGGTTGAGGGTTCGGCCTGACGAGCTCCGCATGAAGCATCCCTCACTTTCTTGAGCCACTGCTCGCGAGGAGTTGGCAACAGTCCCTATTAAAATTGAGCTGCTCAGAGAAATAGCTGTTGTTACAACCAGTAACGGTTTGCACCGTTTTTGAGAGTTCAGTAGATGCTTGTATAAGTTTGAGAGTAAAGGCAAGGGAGATTTACTAGCCATAGTTTCGTTAAACGCTGTAGCTCGATCGTAACAGCGACAACTGCCTTTTGGTATAGATTTAGACTTTCGGCCCTCATAAGCTGCTGGCAGATAAATTGCTGCCCCAGAGGGAGATGGAGAGACTAGGAGATGCCGAGGGTGGGGAGTGGGAAAATTGGCACTTGTTGCAGCTTTTTGATTACCTGTTGCTTCGGTCTCGGGCCTAGGTGCCTTGCTTTGCCGAACCCTTGCACAAATTAAAATAATATCTGTATATTGCCGACTAGCATCAAATCCCTGGCAGTGGTAAGAATGAAACCAAACGAAAGTAATTAAGGATGCCATGTCACTTTCAACTGCACAACCCGCTCTCCTAGTCCTGGCTGACGGTACTGCTTACCGCGGCTGGTCGTTTGGCGCTGACGCCACCGTCGTTGGCGAGGTAGTATTTAATACGGGAATGACGGGCTACCAAGAAGTATTGACTGATCCCAGCTATTGCGGTCAAATTGTAACTTTTACTTATCCAGAATTGGGCAATACCGGGGTAAATCTCGAAGACGAAGAATCCTCGCGCCCACAAATTCGGGGTGCGATCGCCCGCAACGTATGCAGCCGCCCCAGCAATTGGCGCTGCTCGCAATCTCTGCAAGACTACCTGAAACAGTACGATATCCCCGGAATTTACGGGATCGACACCCGCGCCCTCACTCGCAAAATTCGCACGGTGGGAGCGATCAACGGTGGCATTTCGACCACGATTCTCGACCAAGCAGAGCTTTTGGAGCAAGTGCAAGATGCCCCCAGCATGGACGGGCTGAATCTGGTCCAGGAAGTCACCACTCGCGAGGTTTACGAGTGGTCTGAAGCCACGGACTCGGTTTGGGAGTTCAGTCCTACAGTCAAACCTGCTAGCGGCGAAATGTGGACAGTGGTAGCGCTAGACTTTGGGATCAAGCGCAACATCCTGCGGCGTCTGGCGAGTTACGGGTGTCGGGTCATCGTTGTCCCGGCTGACACGTCGCCGGAGGAAATCCTCAAATACAACCCGGACGGCATTTTTCTCTCGAACGGCCCCGGAGATCCGGCGGCGGTAACGGAAGGGATCGCGACTGCGAAAGCTTTGTTAAAGTCGGACAAACCCGTATTCGGCATCTGCATGGGACACCAGATTTTGGGACTTTCCTTGGGTGCAGAAACTTTTAAACTTAAGTTCGGCCACCGGGGATTGAATCATCCAGCGGGTTTAACTCAGCAAGTAGAAATTACTAGCCAAAATCACGGTTTTGCCATCAACCCCGATTCCCTAGTCCCCGAAGTAGAAATTACTCATCTCAATTTGAACGATCGCACCGTAGCCGGATTGAAGCACAAAACTCTGCCGCTGTTCTCAGTGCAGTACCACCCGGAAGCCAGTCCGGGCCCGCACGACGCCGATTATTTATTCGATCGATTCGTGCAGTCAATGCGAGACAATCAGAAAGTAGCCAGCAGTAAGTAGTCAGCAGTCAGCAGTCAACCGCTAATGACTGCTGCCTCAAAAAAACTAAAAACCACTGACCAAAAAAAAGTGTAGACAAAAGACCAAAAAACTCCTATAATGAAGCCTCGACTTTAAGCCATATCTAGCTAGGAGGGTGTCATTCCTGAGTCATTGACCCTGACCGTTAGCCTCAGAGGCACTCGCGAAGTCAGGAATAACTGTCAGTTATTTCGCCTGACGGGCCTGCTGGACGCTTTTTCTGAGGCAACTTTTCGGAAGGTAATAAGCAAATGTATTGACGAGGGCCCAAAACACGTAATTTTGGACTTGTCTCAGATAGACTTTGTGGATAGTTCAGGCCTGGGCGCACTTGTGCAACTTGTCAAAAAAGCCCAAACCTTGGAGGGGACATTGCAAATTGTCTCAAATCCCCGCGTAACTCAGACTGTTAAACTGGTTCGCTTAGAGAAATTTTTGTCTTTGCAGCCTTCGGTTGATGAGGCGGTAAAAAACGTCAAGGATGCTTGACGCCAAAGTGGATTAAATTAGCTATCCGGTTCTCAACGCTGGATAGCAAATTTTTATTTTTGTGCTGGTAAAACAATACCGATTTACCCAGAAGCTGTGGCACGCGCCAGCCGCTATTTCCCCGAGGCTTAGAGTTTCGGTGGAGGGGCAGTAAAATATGTGTGGCAAACACGCGGAAAAATGGTATAAAAATTAGAGCATCCCGATTTGGTAAAAAGCCTTATTTTAGGAGTGCGATCGTCGCGCCAAGCTTTGCCTCTATATCTCGCTTCGTGATCTGACAGCGAACACTCCTGGGAAAGCTATAATTGCCTAAGTAGCGAAAGACGCAATAAGTAAGTGACTAGAAAAACCAAGCTGTGCGGAAGTTTTATTTAAAAAAGTATGTCGCCGATCGCAGATGACGGGCTCAAACTGAGTCTGACGGATATCAGTTTAAATCGAGTGCATCCTGCGAGGGCTACACCAGCAGAAATAGAAAGAATTTCGCCCGCAGCCTGGGCATATTTGGGAGATGCAGTGTACGAACTCTACGTTCGCAGTTCGTACTTAGTCCCACCCAAAAAATTGCAAGCTTATCACGAATTGGTGGTGGGGCAAGTACGAGCCGAAACTCAAGCGCGTCACTTGCGATCGCTCTCTCCTTACTTGAACAGTACAGAATTAGCAATTGTCAAGCGCGGCCGCAATGCTGCAGCGGGTCGTTCTAAGCGAGCAGATCCAGAGATATACCAACAAGCCAGCAGTTTAGAAACCTTGGTCGGATATTTGTATCTCACCGATCCCGAAAGATTGACCGAACTTCTGGGACTTTTAGATCTTGAGACTTAAAGGATTAAGCAGTTAAGAGTTGGGAATGGGGAAGGATTAATTAACCATCCTTGCACGGCTAACATAAAACCGCAAAAATCTCGATCGGCAAAACAGGATTTATCAGTTATTAACTAGCAATTTGATCACAGCAAAATCCTTGCTCCCTCCCTAGAATATCTAAAATCTCAACGCCCCAAGATTGCTCCCTCAATCAAGAATCTCAAATCTACAATCTACAATCCATTAGCCTTCAGCTAAAACGTTTTGACCACAACAAACCAATGAGAAAATTTACCAGACCAAACTCCTCGCGATCGAATTCCGACAGCAAGCCATTCAAAAGCGAAGGCCGCCGTCAGGACTCAGAACCATCCTCTGCCCGCTTTGAACGCAAGCCCCGTCCCGACACTCGCGGAGTAGACGCGCCTCAAAAGCGATCGACCTTCGCTCCGCAATCGCGAGAAATGCCCGTGAGAGCAATTTTCAAACGGAGAGTCGATGCCGACGGCCAACCGGAAATTCGCAGAAATAATCATTTCAAAGACAGAGACAGCAGCCCGCAGGAATCCCGGGGCAATTATTACCAAGACAGAGACAGAGATAGCAGCCCGCAGCCGGCCCGCAACAATTTCCGAGATAGAGACAGAGACAGCAGCCCGCAGCCGGCCCGCAACAATTTCCGAGACAGAGACAGAGACAGCAGCCCGCAGCCGGCCCGCAACAATTTCCGAGACAGAGACAGAGACAGCAGACCGCAGGAATCCAGGGGCAATTATTACAAAGACAGAGACAAAGACAATAGCCCGCAGGAATTTCGGGGCAACCATTTCAGAGACAGAGACAAAGACAGAGACACTCGCCCTGTTGACAGTGCCTCAAATACAGTTGTGCAACCAGACGCAGACACAGACGACATGATTTACGGCCGCCATGCGGTGCAAGCGGCTTTAGAAACAAACCAAGTCCTCAACCGCATTTGGGTTGTCCCCCACCTGCGCTACGATCCCCGCTTTCACAGCTTGCTAACCGAAGCCAAGGCCAACGGCAGCATCATTGATGAAGTTGACGATTTGCGCCTCGACTACATCACGCGCAAGGCAAACCACCAAGGCGTAGCGGCTCAAGTATCAGCTTACGAATACCTTGATTTGAGCGAACTGATCGCAAAGGCTAAGTCGGCTTGCGAAGATCCAGTAATTGTGGTAGCAGAAGGACTCAACGACCCGCACAATCTAGGGGCGATTATTCGCACCGCAGAAGCATTGGGCTCTCAGGGCATGGTGATTCCGCAGCGGCGGGCTGTTGGGATTACCTCGGCAGTGAGAAAAGTGGCAGCAGGGGCATTGGAAAGCCTGCCCGTGGCGAGGGTTGTCAATCTTAACCGGGCGCTGGAAGAACTCAAAGAGGCTGGATTCTGGATTTATGGTACTGCAGCAGGCGTCGGTCAATCTGTAGAGACAGTCAAGTTCTCTGGGCCCACTGTTTTAGTGGTAGGTGGTGAAGCTGATGGTTTGAGCCTTTTGATACAGCGCGGATGTGACGGATTAGTTTCAATTCCTTTAAGGGGCAATACTCCTAGCCTGAATGTCTCGGTAGCAACGGGGATGGCTTTATACGAAATTTACCGTCAGCGCGGGCCCAAAAAGTTTCACGTACACGGATCGTAAAGGTGGTTGAAAAAAAGAACACAACAGAGTAGTTTATTGTGAATGCCACTCACAATGGAGTGGCACCACACCCTGAACAAGTAAGGGTAGCCGATCGACTGTCGTTACTTGTTCAGGCGAAAGTAGAAGGGGCTTTGCCCCTAGGTTCAAACAGGAATTCGACACCAATTTATTTAGATATCAGCTTTAAATAGGTTTGGATCAGTTCTTGGCAGCAGTCAGCCACGTGTAAATAACAGAAGCCTAGGCGTGTTCGCAGCACCCTGAAAACACCGTCAAATACATTAGAAAAGCAGGTCAGGAACCTCAGCTATCAGGCATGAGGCTTGAAGGAGAAATCTAACAAGCCATTCTGACCAGCCTAAGTCTTAATTGACTACGTTTTTTGAGTCACGACACCGGAGAATGCGAAGCTAGTTTTCCGCTCTGTCGCTAGTAGTTAAACAACTTTAAGGTCACTGAAGTAGTGCTGCTAGCCTAAAAAGCTCTTAAAACATTGGCGAAGCTAACTTTACTCCGCAAGGAGAACGGGACAACCATATCCCGGCGGGGAGGCAACCATACCTCCCCAACCCCGCAAGGGAATTGTAAAGCCGTCCTAAAAGGACGGGGTTTCAAACCCATAATTCTGATGAAAGAATTCTTGATTAGCTTGCTCAACTTTTTCGGATTGGCTTGGTGGGTTGAAGTTAAAACTTCAGCGCCGCGGTGCATTTACTATTTTGGCCCGTTCTTAACCGATGGAGAGGCGGAAGCTGCAAAAGCAGGATATGTAGAAGATATAGAAAATGAGGGGGCAGAAGGTGTTAGTGTTTCGATTCACCGCTGCAAACCAATTACTTTGACGGTTGCAGAAGATTTGGGAAAGCTTGGTGATGGAGGGCTGTGGCCGGTTTTGAGCGGTCAGTAGAAGCAGGGGAGTTTTGAGTTTTGAGAGGGCTACGCTTCCCTCGCAACGCTGTGCGGTTTTGAGTTGTGAGTTGTAACTTCAAAACTCTTGAGTGTTGGGTGATTAATTGCTTGTGACACACTCAAAACTCAACACTCGCAATTGCCCACTGCTTCGGGGTGACTCTCTATCCAGCGATCAATGTCTGCGAGTACCTGATCGGGAATTTCCCAAGGGAACAAGTGGGCTGTATTGGGATAGCACTGCCACTGACAATCGTGGAGGTGGCGGGCGGTTTCTAAACTGGATGCTGAGGTGATGTGCCGATCTGACTCTCCGGCCAACACCAAGCTGGGACATTGAATGTCGGCCAGGTGCAGCAGTTGATCGTATCCAGCCCTCAGAGCGGTATTTAACGCCTTGGTGGCCGTGTTGGAAGTCTTGAGGTAGGCGGGGGTACCTGCCTGTGCTAAGTAGCGGTAAGGGGTGGCGTTATGCTGCTGTATCAAATAGCGAAAGAGCGATCGCCTAGCAAAAGTATCAATATTCCACTGCCAACCGGGTATCACCCAATTGATAATTCCGGCTAAACCGGTGTAAAGGTTATCTTGCCAAGAGATGGGAGGGTGACTTCCTCGCGGTTTGGCTGCGGATGCAAGTAGAATCAAACCAGTGACTCGCTGGGGATATTTCATGGCTAATTCCAGGGCTAAAATCCCTCCCAAAGACCATCCGATCACCAAACACCGATCGACTCCTAATCTGTCTAATAGTGCTTCTAAATCGACCAGATGATCCGTCATTTCAAAGAAAGTTGAGGTGCGGCTGTTGCCGTAGCCGCGCAAGTCGGGGGCGATCGTTTGGAAGCGTTTTGATAGGTGTTCTGTGAAGACCGACATACAATCGCCGGAACCTGGATGGCCGTGCAAGCAGAGAATAGGAAATCCTTTGCCTTTGACGGAAACGCTGAGTTGTTGATGCGGCATTTTTTAACTGTTTGGGCGGTGCGTTGTCCCCCGCTATAAATTGTATATTCCAGCGATTAAAAGTTGGGGTTTCGGACAATGTAATCGGCAATTTTAGAAATAGACTGGCGCATTTGTAGCTCGCCGCTGCGGCTGTCAATCACAGTAATCACATAGGCCTCGTCGTCAACGCTCATCGCTAAAGTTGTGCCGAGTACCCGGGAATTTTGGCCGGTTTTTTCGCCCAACCACTGAGCTTTAGTTCCTTCCAAGGCGGCAAATCCCAGAGCGTGATCGTACTGGCGATTGAGAGTTTCTATTAACAGTTTAGCACCGGGTGTTTCGCCGTTGTAAATTTGCACCATCATTTCGGTGAGTTCGTTAGCAGTCAGGCGGTTGCGACCAGAACCGGGGTTGGAAGGCATAATTCTTTCCCCCATCAATTTGAAGTTGACGCGGGTGACTTCGTAGCCGCTATTATCTAAATATTGATTGATGTAATCCGCTCCCAAATAATCGATTAGTTGATTGGTGGCGATATTGCTGCTGCGATAGATCATTTCTTCTAACAGTAGCTGTAGCGGGTAATTGCGATTGGATCTAATCTTTGCCGATGCGTCTTCGGTGAAATTACCGCGACTGACTAATACTTCCTGATTCAGACTAATTTTTTCTTTTTCGACTTTTTGCATCAGGGCGACAGCAATCGGCAATTTAATTAAGCTGGCTGGACTGGCTGGAGGTACATCGCCCCGCAGGTTTACGCATTCTCTAGAAAGGTTGCAAACACCGATCGAAGCTTGAGCCGACAAACCGCTTTCCCGAGCAAGCGCACCCAAAAAATCTGATTTTGCTTGCTGCACTTGAAAGGTTGCTGCTGTTAAATTTTCCCGGTATTCTTGAGTTTTTGAGGCAGTGAGCGAAGCTAAAAATGAATTTTGAGGAACTTCCTGCAAGTTGTTGAGCGCCTGATGCCAGAAAAATTGAGTTTGCTGCGAAGATTCGATCGACTTATTTTGCTGCCGTTGAGTTTCTACGGCTCGGTTGGCTAAACGGACTGCTTGCTGTAAGTCGTCCTTAGCCCTCTGTTCTACTATTATTTGAGTTTCCACCGCTTGCAACTGCTGTAGCAGTTGTTCTTGAGGATTGGCGGCAACGGGAACTAAGCGCGATAGCAGGGTTGGTTCTGGGGAGGGAGAGGGGGGTTGTTCTAATTCGGTGACGAGCCGATCGCGAATTTTGTAGAGTTCGTCTAGGGAACGCGGGTTAGATGATTGAGAGAATGAACTTGCGATGGTTAACATCTGAACCAGTCCAATGCCGGCTACTACTGCCGCCATCTTGTTGGCGATCGACAAAAAACACCTGATATCTCGCATACTTAACATCCTCAACACCACCACATTCAATATAAGCAGCTATTGTTACATCAGTCAAACGGTTTGAGATTTTAGATGGGAGATTTTAGATTGAAGAACAAATCTCAAATCTCAAATCTCAAATCTCAAATCTCAAATGGTTTTAATCGTGCCAATGTGGCAAAATAATCAAGATAAAGGGAGCGATCGCACCAAAGCAATCCACCCCCTTTAAATATTGGGAACTATCTACTTTTTGCGCCGCCGTCGCCAGTCAGCACCCAACCGCTTGAGGTAATCCCAACCGCGTTGGGGCCAGACATGATCGCTACCGATTTTTTCGGCAATCCAGCGAGCTACTTTGGGGCCTGTCCAGTCTCCGCCGTCGGGGGCAGGGCCTTGCAGCGCTTGTCGCAGTTCTTCTTGCTGTTCAGGATTCAGCAAGGATTTCGCAGGAGGGGGCTGGCGGTCTCCGCTGCGATTTCTCACAGAGTTAGGCCCTTCTCGGTTGTAGCGCTGGACAATTTCTTTGGCGTAGTCGTAGTTGAGGCCTACGACTTGCGCTGCTTGTTTGATAGTCCAATTTCTGGAAACTAACAGCAGCAAGTGCCAGCGGCGCGACTCTGTGGTGTTTTGTGCCTGCCGGTAGCGAATTTTGAGTTCCTCTGCCGTCAGGTGGGATTCTAAGTGAGCTTTAGGTGGCATTCCTCCAACGGGGCATCGGGAACTTCTTACCATATATCTTTGGTTTTGGGGATAATTCCGGATGAAATTATTTTCCTGGGGATCGTGGCGGCAAATAAGTAGCTTTTTTTACCCCAGATGCACGCAGCTAGACACTGTTGAGGAAGGACTGCTGTTTTTTTGCAGGTGCGCGCAACAAAAGACCTCGGCGTGGCGGTGAGCGTTTCGAGCTTTTTTGTGAACCCCAGATTTCTGACAGCCTTTTTGACCTCTGGCACAAGGGGCGTGTATGGGAAAAGGTCGATCGCTATTTTCTTCGATCGCGCAGCCGCCATTAATTCACTTGGATGAGTGATAACTTTCAGTAATTTTTGACTAAAAAAGTGTTCTTCATAATCGGGTTATAATTATTAGGGAAGGTGCAGCCATAATCTAATATTTTATTTTTCATGCTTTTCTCGTTTCAGTTTATTCTTTTCTAAACAATCAGGAGGCGACTAATATCGTAAAAAATCAGCTTCCGATGCTTCAATGTATGTTTTTGAAACTAACTTATATGTAACAAAGTTGGTAACTTATTTTCAGATAATATTAAAGTAGTATCTGAAAATTTTTCCCGGAATAAAGCAGTAAGAATCTGGGATTAGTTTATTTTTTAGGTCTTTTTAGGTCATTTATTTATACCCTAAATCCTGGGTGGCGTCGAAGAGAAGCTGGATTCTAATATTTGATAATTGAGATGACAGAATTGGGAATGACTGATTTCCTAATGATTGTGATCTTGCATACACATTCTTGGACGCAGAACCTAATTATGTAGGGCCGCACTGCACACCTTACCCCTTACTCATATAAATTTCGCGTCAAACCACTTTTTGCATAAGTCCTGATACAGTTGCATTCATAATTTTTTAAAAGATTAGGTAAAAAACTTGCTCGCTATTTTGTGTCCGGTGGGTTTTTGGAAATTTAATCTATTGTAGATAAAATGACCGATCGCGCGATCGAACTTTCGCCACAAAAATAGCGGACTTTGCCTTCGGGCTGTAAGTGCGTGCAATTGCCAGCTATATTAACTGTATTGTCTCAAAGTAGAAATGATAAAGGTACGAGCATGGCATCCATCCGCGAGTTGCACCGACAACTGGTCAATAAAGAACGCTCTGCTGTGGAAATTACTCAAGAAACATTAGACCGAATTACCCAGCTAGAGCCGAAGTTGAAAAGCTTTCTGTGCGTGACGGCAGACAGCGCATTGGCGCAGGCCCATAAAGTGGATGCCCAAATCGCAGCCGGAGAGCAAATTGGCCTGTTGGCCGGCATCCCGATCGCCGTTAAAGATAATATGTGTACCGAGGGCGTTCCCACAACCTGCGCCTCTCGAATTTTGGAGAATTTTGTTCCTCCCTACGATGCAACCGTCGTCTCCAAACTCCAAGCAGCCGGTGCGGTGATTGTGGGTAAGGCGAATATGGACGAGTTTGCAATGGGGAGCTCGACAGAAACTTCTGCCTATCAAGTTACCGCGAATCCTTGGGACTTGGAGCGCGTACCCGGAGGGTCTTCTGGGGGTTCTGCCGCAGCAGTGGCCGCTGGAGAATGCGTCGTGAGTTTGGGTTCGGATACTGGGGGCTCGATCCGCCAACCTGCTGCTTTTTGCGGGTTGGTGGGGCTGAAACCGACTTATGGGTTGGTTTCTCGCTACGGTTTGGTAGCCTATGCTTCTTCTCTAGATCAAATCGGGCCCTTTGGCCGGACTGTTGAGGATACGGCGATTTTGTTGGGGGCGATCGCCGGTTACGATCCGAGAGATTCCACGAGTCTTAATGTCCCAATTCCTGACTACGCTCAAGCTTTAAGACCCAGTTTGCGACCGAAGGGTCAGATTAGAATTGGTGTAATTAAAGAAACTTTTGGTGTAGGGCTGGACTCGGGGGTTAAAGAAGCGGTTACTAAGGCGATCGAGCAATTTCAACAATTGGGCGCAGAAATTCAAGTCATTTCTTGTCCCCGCTTCCGCTACGGTTTGCCCACTTACTACATCATTGCTCCCTCGGAAGCTTCGGCAAATTTGGCGCGATATGATGGAGTCAAATACGGTTTCCGGTCTCCAGATCCCGATAATCTTTTGGATATGTATGCCAAAACCCGCTCTCAAGGGTTCGGTGCGGAAGTTAAACGCCGGATTGCGATCGGCACTTACGTATTGTCGGCTGGATATTACGATGCCTATTATCTAAAAGCTCAAAAAGTTCGGACTTTGATTAAAGAAGACTTTGAAAAAGCTTTTTCTCAAGTTGATGTTTTAGTCTGTCCCACTGCTCCTACTACCGCATTTAAGGCAGGCGAAAAATTCAACGACCCCCTGAGTATGTATTTGTCAGATTTGATGACTATTCCCGTGAATCTTGCTGGTTTGCCAGCTTTGAATTTGCCCTGCGGATTTGATGATAAAGGACTGCCCGTGGGTATACAACTGATTGGTAATGTTTTGCAAGAATCTCGGTTGTTTCAAGTGGCTCACGCTTACGAACAGTCTACAAATTGGCACTTACACCACCCCGAATTCATTAATTTTTGAAAATCGGCGGAATAGGGCGGCGGAAGTTAGTAATCGATCTTGGCTAATTGTCTGAATTAATCATTGGCCATTAGCTTTTGAGCGATCTCTAATTTCCCGCGTGCTCTATCTATGAACAAGTTGCTAGTATTCCTTTTGTCTAAAGCGCTAATAGCTTTTGGGATAGTTTTGGCCGTTGCTTATTCTGCTGCTTGTGTATTCCTATTTGTAGCACAAGGTAAGTTTATCTTTTTTCCCGCGCGGGCGATCGAAACTACGCCAGATGATTTTCAGTTGAAATATCAAGATGTCTCGCTGCCAATTCCAACTAAAACAGGCGCGGTGGACAGCGTGCACGGGTGGTGGATTCCTGCCTCGGAAAATCCTCCCAGCCCCCCCCTAGCAAGGGGTGGAGCCAGAAAGGGGGAGGCTGTTCCCTCTGTTAACACCGGAGACTCGGATACCCCCCCCAGCCCCCCCTTGCCAAGGGGGGGAGCTAGAGGAGTCGGAACGTCCCCGCAAAGTGAGAGACCGGCAGTCGCTCCGGTTCCCCCCCTTAACAAGGGGGGGTTAGGGGGGGTAGTTTTGTACCTGCACGGCAATGCTTCAAATGTGGGAGCAAATGTCGAACACGCTTATCGATTTCATCGATTAGGTTTTTCGGTATTTGTGATGGATTATCGTGGTTATGGAAAAAGCCAGGGCGATTTTCCGAGTGAATCTCAGGTTTATGAGGATGCTCAACTTGCTTGGGATTATTTGGTGAAACAGCGGGGGATTAACCCGAATCAAATTTATCTCTACGGTCATTCTTTGGGAGGGGCGATCGCGATCGATCTAGCCGTGCGCCACCCGGAGGCGGCGGGGTTAATTGTAGAAGGCTCTTTTACTTCGACGCGGGCGATGGTTAATTTCCAAAAAGGCTTGTTTTGGATGTTTCCGATCGATTTGTTGCTGACACAGCGGTTTGATTCTCTTTCAAAAGTCGATCGCCTGCAAATGCCCGTGCTGTTTATTCACGGGACTGCTGACAATGTAGTTCCAGTGGAAATGAGCAAAAAACTGTTTGATGCAGCACCTGAGCCCAAACAGCTTTACATTGTTCCTGAGGGAGGCCACACTAATGTGGCACAGATCGGGGGCGCAGAATATCTGCAAATACTGAGCCAATTTTTAGGTTCTTCAAAGTAGATAAAAGCTATTGGCGGTAACAGGTTAAGTTTGATATCTGTACCGCCTGCTCGCACTTCTAACACTACATATCTGAAGCGGAGCATTTATGGCGATGATACCGTTTAGTAAAACCTTAATACATTCAGCCACCAGTCATTCAAGGCATAGCAATAATTGCAGTAATTGTTCGTGCTTATCGCTGGTTCTTTCTTAACTTCGCAGCCTCGCCGAGATGTTTTTTGGTCGGGCATCCGGGCGCCGCAGAGATTGGCATCTGTGAGATTAGCTTTGTTCAATCTCGCATCCCTCAAGTCGGCAGATCTAAGGTCGGCACCGCTGAGATTTGCACCGCTTAAATCGGCTTCTTGGAGGTCTGCACCCCTGAGATTTGCACCGCTTAAATCGGCATTTCTCAGGTCGGTTCGACTTAGTTTAGCGGCGCTCAAATTACTGCATTTTAAATTAGCCAACTGGAGGGATGCGTCTCGAAGAAAACTCTCGCTGAGGTTGGCATTTTCTAAGTTTGCTCCCCTGATGTCGGCCCTGCTCAGGTCGGCGTTGCTGAGGTCGGCGTCAGCCAAAAAGGCGTTTCTCATGTTGGCGTTGTTTAAATTAGCTTCCATTAAGTCAGCGGCAGTCAAGTCGGCATCAACTAAGTCGGCCCTGCTGAGAGTGGCGCGGCTCAAGGAAGCGCCAAACAAATCTGCACGGCTCAAGGAAGCGCCAAATAAGTCGCATCCGGGACATCCTCTGGTTTCTAGCAGCCGCTTGACTAGAGAGAGATTTTGAGCTTGCAAGGGAAGTGCGGCGCAAAATGGGAGTAGCATTATCGCTGCAGTCAGAATTTTCAGTTTGATTTTGGTCATAGTCTGGGTAAGTCCTGTAACTGCCTTTCATCACCGATTTGTCTGCTGGACTTACGTGCGGGGGACCAAAAACCCGGCTTCCTCGTTAATTCCTCGCTGTCAAACCCAATATTCTAAGCAGAAACTGGGTTGTTTGCGTAAGTCCTAGTCTAGTGGATGGACGTGACTCGACGGTGTAAGGTTCGATCGCGCTCACGGATATTACTTACGCGTTGGGGATGAAAGCCCGCACATCTAGGCTCCGTGGCAGCGAACGGCGAACAGCCGGAGCCCCTCAATACCAGGGATTCTGGAGCTGGCGACGGCTGCGACAAGTGGCCGACTCGGACAACGGATAAGTATTTGTCATCGATGCAGTTGGATTTTGCTGCCGAGGGCGATCGTTCTCCGTACAGGCGATAGGTAAATAAGCCAATTGGCTTAGACTCTTAAGACATATTGCTGATGCGCTGCCTTCTCTAAAAAAGATAGCATTTTTGTATGATCCCCGAAATAATACCGAGCAAGCAAGTATAAAAAAGATACCTGGTTTCTCGGCGGGTGGGAAAATTGGGTACAGCTAATACTTTCATACGAGGAAAATAGATGTCCAACAGCATAGATCAACTTGCAGAAGGCGGCAGGGGGATCAAACTCATGTGGCAGATTGCAGACGAGCTAAGTTACACCCGGACTCTCGACAATCGAAATTGTTTGTCGCTGACCAAAACTTACGAAGTAGAAAATCGCAATCGCTCCCAAAATATAAAAAAAGCTAGCATTTTAGATGGGTTAATGAATTTATTAAACACCTGGGATTGGCAGACTGACACACAGCAGGAAGAAGAGCTGCATGAAACTTGTGTTCAACATATTAGCCTGCAAGTCAACACAGATGTCAATGCTTTAACCCAAGTTTTGTTGTGGTTTGAACAGTTGAAAGATCTATCGCTCCCCAATGAAGTGTGGTGGAACTTTCAGTTGGCTTTAGCCGAAGGTTTCACTAATGCAGTTCGCCACGCTCACAAAAATCTGCCAGTAGAAACTCCTGTTCAACTGGAAATTAGGGTGTTTAAGGGACGGTTGGAACTCAAAGTTTGGGATTGCGGCCCGTGTTTTGATTTTGATGCTAAGCTGAAGGAAATTCTGGCAGAAGATAGAAATAACGGCTTGGATTTAGAGGTTGTGAACGATACTTGCTTGATGCCTACCAGACAGAAAACTGTGGAACAGTCTCTATTTCTAATTGCTGGATAGCTTTGGAGCGAGGGACAATTAACAGACTGGCACGGTGAAAAATGTGTTATGCTAAAAACGGTGTTAGGGGAAAAGTTACGGGTTTTGTCTCCGCGTGGGTGAGGGGTTTTGAATACTGGCGACCTGCTGCGGCTTGATTTAAGAGCTATGGTCTTGGGTGAGTCTATAGCGGTTCGATAGAAACGGGTGCATCTGTCTAATTAAATATTAAAAACTAAATATCAAAAGTTAAAAATTATTCACACTAATTTTTGAGCTTTTAATTTATCATAGTATCTGGTCGCTCGCCAATTACTAATGATTTCCAAAGAAACTTTATTTGTTCTGTCTCTATTCCCCTACTTGGGATTTCTCTGGTTTTTGACTCGCTCGGGAAAAACACCCCGTTTAGCTTTGATGGGATTTTACGGCACTCTCGTTTTTGTGGCTGTGACTATTCCCGCCGCAATTTACGCAAAAGTTGCCTACAACGAGTCGCTAGCAAATGTCGATTGGCTGCACGGTTCTGCAGAACTATTCTTAACAATTGCCAATATTTTATTAGTTTTAGGCTTTAGAGAAGCGGTGATTAAAGCCAAAGCATCGTCACAGAAGGGCGGCGAGGAGCCAGAGTGTCTTTTAGATGGGGGAGAATAGCCGAGCTCATCTCAGTTTTGTATTTACTCTCCGCATAAATGCTCCAGAATAGCCGTAGTTAACAGTTAACTGTTGACATACCAGTTTGTGAGCCGCCAACCGGCAAAATTTTAGGAAAGGATTAGAATATATGGAAACTCACATCAAGCACTTCTAGTGTCCTCACCTTGGTTTCTTGCCACGGGCTCAACCTGAGAGCCGAGATTTTGGGTTAAGAAAGCAAGTTTCTCAGGTATTATCGAGAATGGTGCTCTGGGCGTGAGTGGAAACAGACTACCATGTTGCTAAGTTTAGCTGTGGTGGGAATCTCCAGGCCGGAAAAAAGATGAGCTATTGCCTCAATCCCCATTGCCAAAAGCCGCAGAATGCTGACTCAACCAATTTTTGTCTGGCGTGCGGCTCTAAATTGCTACTGAAAGAGCGTTACCGCGCCATTCAACCTATCGGTGAAGGAACATTTGGCAGAACTTTTTTAGCTGTCGATGAAGATAGGTTGAAAACTCCCTGCGCCATCAAACAATTTTTCCCCCAAGTTCAAGAAAAAGCTGAATTAGAAAAGGCAACTGCACTGTTCAAACAAGAAGCTCATCGGTTGCACGAACTCGGAGAGCACCCGCAGATTCCAAGTTTGCTGGCTTCTTTTGAACAAGCCAAACGTCTGTATCTTGTGGAAGAGTTAATCGAGGGAAATAATTTGTTTCAGGAGTTGCAGCAGCAGGGAGCTTTTAGCGAGGAACAGATTTGGGAATTGTTAATCAATTTGTTGCCTGTTTTGCAATTTGTTCACGAGCAGCAGGTGATTCATCGAGATATTAAGCCGGAAAATATTGTGCGGAGAACTCCCCAAACCTTGTGGGCTGCGGCGGGATACAGCACCTCAACTCCTGGTAAAGGAAAAGGAGGGGCAAATTTACCTCAATCTTCTGCTGGTATGAAAGGGCTAATTGTCGCTGAATCTCCTGCTGTACAGGGGAAGGCCAGGGGGGGTCAGTTTGTGCTAGTAGATTTTGGAGTTGCTAAGCACATTACCGGCCTTTCTGAGGCGCAAACTGGGACGATAACTGGAACTGCAGGCTATGCGCCGATCGAACAAATTCGCAGTGGCAAGGCTTATCCGGCGAGCGACCTTTACAGTTTGGGCGTTACCTGCATTCACCTGCTAACTGGGGCGGTATTGAAGGATTTGTTCGATGCTTTGGAATGCAAATGGATTTGGCGATCGCACTTGGCGCAAAAAGGCATAAAAGTCAGCCAAAAATTAGCAACTATTTTGAATAAATTGCTCAAAGATTCGGTACGAGAGCGATATCAATCCGCTGCTGAAGTGTTGCAAGACTTGGTAAATTTTGGGCAATATCCCCGCTCTCAAATCAGTTATAATTCGCCCACCAAAATCGCTATTAATTCGCCAGTAACTAACTCGCAGCCAAATACAGCAACCGCCGTCTCTGCCGCGCCGCCCCAGAAGATTCATGTTGTGCCATCCGCTGGCAATCCGAGATTATTGTCGTCTAATAACTGGCGGTGCGATCGCATTCTCCAAGGCCATTCAGCCCCGGTTAATGCTGTGGTTATTAATCCTCAAGGTAATATTCTCGCGAGCGCCAGCGACGATAAAACAATTAAGCTGTGGAACCTGCAAACAGGTGAATTCATCCATACTTTTTTCGGCCATTCCGCAACGGTTGATGCTGTGGCAATCAGCCCAGACGGGAGAATGCTGGTTAGCGGCAGTTTTGACAGAAAAGTCATTGAGTGGAAGCTGGATAAAAAGGCGATGATTCGCGAATTTTATAGCGATTTTGGTTCGCCGTACAGTCACCGCTACGGCTCCGTGTACTCGGTGGCTTTTAGTTGCGACTCTGGGGCGATTGCGAGTGCCAGCGGCGACCAGAGTATTAAATTGTGGAACCAGCGCAATGGAGAATTGGTTCAAAAAATTTCGGGACATTCTGACAAGGTTTTATCTGTTAGTTTTCGCCCTCAAAGTATGATGCTTGCCAGCGGCAGTGCTGACACAACTATCAAGATGTGGCTGGTAGGTGTTGGGGAGAGTGTACGGACTTTTGTCGGGCATTCAGATTGGGTTTATGCGATCGCATTTAGTCAAGACGGCAAAATGATTGTCAGTGGAAGTGCAGACGCTACTGTTAAATTGTGGAATGCCGATACAGGGGAATTGATTAATACTTTGAGGGGGCATTCTGATGCGGTGATTTCGGTGGCGATTAGTCCAGATCGCGAAACTATGGCTAGCGGCAGTCGAGACGGTACGGTTAAACTCTGGAACCTGGAAACAGGAGAATGTTTGTGCTCTCTTGCTGGGTACAATCCGGTGGCTTTTAGTCCTGACGGTCAAACTTTAGTCACCGGTGGGGATGGCGGCGAAGTGTTAATTTGGCGCGCGTCTGTTTAGTTGGGCGAGATAAGTGACATACTTGTGAAGGCGATCGGTGTCAGTGTCAAGTAAACGACTGGCCCAAGAATGTACATTAAGTTGCGATCGCATTTCTCGAAACACCGCAGCATCCCCGGGATTGTCTAGAGGAAAAACCCAAGCATCAAATCCAGCCGACTTAAGACGGCTAACAGTTCCCTCGCCATCTTGCACCCACAATTGAGGGTTAATGCGAACGGGTTGACAAGAATATTCACCGACAACAATTCCCCCCACAGAAACGCTAGCACCTTCTCCACGATTGGAAAGTTCTTGCAAAATAGCTTTGAGGGAATTGAGTTTTTTTCCGTCTTGTATTTGCTGGGGTGTCAGCTTGACAATCACCATTTCTAGAACTTCGACAGGTTTTGTCGATCGTACAATGTTGACCGGTTGCGCCGCCCAAGAATTTTGTGTTTCCGGTTGCGCCGCCCAAGAGTTTTGTGTTTCCGGTTCCGTCGCCCAAGAGTTTTGTGTTTCCGGTTGAACCCTCTCGATTTCCTCTGCAACCTGTACTGTTTCAACCGGCTTTGCAGTGTCTACAATTATCTGAATTTCCTCCCCATCTTTCTCAATTTTTCCACTAATCTGTAAGATAGCATTCTCTACAATGTAAGGCTTCACTTGTTCGTAAGCCTTGGGGAACACAACAGCTTTTATTTGATGTGTCAAATCTTCTAATTGCAAAATTGCCATGGCATCGCCTTTTTTTGTGACTACCATTTTGATAGCGTTGAGCATGACAATAACTGATACTTTACCCTTTTTCTCTGCTAGCTGTTCGAGAGTCACCACATCGGGATCTGGGTTTACTTGCATGAGAAACTTCAGGGGATGTTCTGATACATAAAAGCCAAGCAATTCTTTTTCTAAACGCAATTTTTCCTGTTTGTCATAATCTTGTACCAATTTAGATTTGGGCGCAGACTCATAGGTATTGACAGACTTCCCGAAGCTATTCGTACCTAACAAGTCAAAGAGATTACCTTGCCCGCTTTCTCTATCTCTTTTGCGCTCTTGCGCCCATTTCATCACTCCTTCGAGGTCGTTTACTAATTGCTTGCGGTTGTTTTCAATTTTATCAAAAGCACCGCATTGAATTAATGCTTCTAAAGCGCGGCGGTTGACAGAATGGAGATTTACGCGATCGCACAAATCAGCCAGCGATTTAAACTTACCCCCTTCCTGCCTCGCTGCCAAAATATTTTCAATCGCCGCTTCTCCCACATTTTTAACAGCAGAAATTCCAAACAATATTTTATCTTTTGCCGAGCCAGTCATCAGTTTGGGAAGCGGTGTAAAAGTAAGTTCCGAGCTATTAACATCGGGCGGCTCCACCTCAATACCCAGCTTGAGACAATTGGCAATATATTTCTGTACTTTATCCTGATCGCCCCTGTTAGCAGTCAGCAGTGCAGCCATGTATTCTAGAGGATAATTCGCCTTTAAATAGGCAGTTTGATAAGTGATATAGGCATAGGCCATTGAATGGGATTTATTAAAACAGTATTCAGCGAATTGCAGCATTTGCGCGAACAGTTTCTCAGCAATTCTTTGACTGACTCCATTCTTAGTTGCGCCGTCGATAAACGTTTCTTTTTGCTTCTGCATTTCATCAGCTTTCTTCTTGCCCATTGCACGCCGCAGCAAGTCAGCTTGCCCCAAAGAATAGCCCGCCAAATCTTGAGCCATCCGCATAATTTGCTCCTGAAAGCAAAGCGTTCCGTAAGTCTCTTTTAAAATCGGTTCTAATAGCGGATGATCGTACTCAACTGTTTTACCGTGCTTGCAGTCAATAAACTGAGGAATCAAACCTGCATCCAGCGGCCCAGGTCGGTAAAGTGCCAAAATAGAAGAAATATCATCCAGACAGGAAGGTTTGAGTTTTTTCACTACATCCAGCATTCCAGAGGATTCTAACTGAAAAATACCTTCTAAATCTCCTCTTTCTAAAAGTCTATAAGTTTTATCTACATCATTTGGTAACTTTTTGATTCTGGCAAAAGTCTCTTGAGCTCTGCGCTCTATATCAGAAGGTAGCATTTCTGGATCTACAATTAGATTTTGGGTGTGCTTAATATAATCAACTGTTTTCTGGAGCGTTGTTAAATTTTTCAAGCCCAAAAAGTCCATTTTCAGCAGACCCAAAAATTCCAAATCTTCCATGAAATATTGGGTAATTACAGCACCCTCATTATTTTTTTGCAGCGGTACAAGTTCATCCAACGGCTCTGAAGAAATTACCACACCTGCCGCGTGAACGCCATAGGTTTTGTTGGTTCCTTCAATGCGAATTGCCATGTCAATCCACTGACGAACTGGGACTTCTGTCCCTGTTTCTTCATTGATGCAAATTGTATTTTCATAGTTGTCTTTAAATTCCTGTGCAGGTGTGTCATCGGAAATCATCACTTTAAGTTTTTCCGGTTTTCCCCGGGACACGGGAATTAATTTGGCCATTTCGTCTGCTTTTTTGTAGGGAATACCTAACACTCTGCCAACATCTTTCAAGACAGCTTTTGATGTCATTCTGTTGAAAGTAATAATTTGCGCTACGCGGTCGCTACCATATTTTTCAGTAACGTATTTAATCATGTCATCTCGCCTTTCTATGCAGAAATCGCTATCAATATCTGGCATGGATTTGCGTTCGGGATTGAGAAATCGCTCGAATAGTAGTCCGTGGTGTACGGGGTCTATATTGGTAATTTTGAGGACATAGGCAACTAAAGAACCTGCGGCAGAACCGCGTCCTGGCCCTACTGGAATATGATTGTCTCTAGCATATTTTATGTAGTCCCAAACTACTAAAAAGTATTCCGAAAACCCCATCTGCTGAAGCATTTTCAGTTCGTATTCGAGCCTTTGTTTGTAGACGGGGGGGATTTCATTTCTGGTGCGGGCTTTGAGGCGTTCTAACAGTCCCAGCCAGGATATTTCTTCTACATAAGTATCGGCTGTATGTTCTGGGGGAATTGGAATTGTGGGAATTCGAGCTTCTCCTGTGAGCTCGTATCTCGATACTTTATTTGCGACTTCTAGGGTATTTTCGATCGCCTCTTTGATTGTTTCATCATCCAAATGGTCTCGAAACAGTTGCGCCATCTCGTCTGCGGACTTCAAATACTCTGTGCCGCTGTAGCGCATCCGCTTGTCTTCTTCAATCAGTTTGTTGGTGTTAATGCACAGCAAAGCATCGTGTGCTTCTACGTCGTTGCAGGAAATATAGTGAGAATCATTGGTTGCAATTATTTTAATTTTGAGTTCGCGGGCAATTTTAACGAGTTCAACATTAACAATCCGATCTTCCGGGGAACCGTGGTCTTGAATTTCTAAATAGTAATCTTCTCCAAATACTTCTTTATACCATCTGGCTACTTCGCGGGCAGTATCTAGCTTGTTTTGCAGAATCATTTGGGGAACTTCCCCGCCCAAACAAGCACTGGTGACAATTAAACCTTCGGAGTATTGTTTTAGCAGTTCCTTGTTGATGCAAGGTCTGGCAAAAATACCTCTTTCAGGCATTCCCTTTAAGTGGGAAATTGTGGTTAGTTTGACGAGGTTTTTATAACCTTGGGTATTTTTAGCTAAAACAACTTGATGGTATTTTCTTCTACCTCGAACTTTTACTTCAATGTCGCCGTTGACGACATACATTTCATTGCCAATAATCGGCTTGATATTTTTATTTCGGCAAACTTTGATTAGTTCGATCGCGCCGTACATCACCCCGTGGTCTGTAAGGGCGATCGCGGGCATCCCCAATTCCACCGCCCGTTCTGCGAGCTGCTGTAGCTGAGAAGCCCCATCTAGTAAGCTATAATCGCTGTGAATGTGCAAACCAACGAAAGACATAGGGATTTAAAATATAAGATTTGAGAATTTAGATTTTACACCATTGGCGTGTCAAAGCGTAAAATAAAAAACAAAGCTTTATATCACTCTTGAGCTGGTTTGTGCAGGGGCTTCTAAAAGTGCAAAAGATGAGGTTGTCGCGCTATTGATGATTGAATGGGTAAATTCTTCTCGATCGCGATCGAACTTTTACAAATTTGCTTGTTTCAAATAACCTTCCAAATCTTTAATCCGTTCTTGCGTCACTCTAGCCCTGCAATAACCGTAGGTAGAAGCAGCCAAAGAACCGCCTTCAAACTGCCCTTTTGCATAATCACAATTTTGATCTCGAAATGCGATCCAAGTACCCTGTGCCGCAGTCAATCTCTGCTTTTGTCTACTGCTGATTTTTGCTTGCAGTTGCTGATATACTTGATTGAGCTTTCTGTCTGCGGTCTGAAACTCTTGACTGGAACAGACATTCATCTCTAGCGTGGTTTGAGGACTTTTGCAGTTAGGCTGTTGGGCGACTTGTACGGGAATGTTGCTGGCTTTGCTGGGAAGCAAAAATCCGCCTGTCAACAAAAGCAAACTCGCCGCAAATTTTACCCAAATAGTGCTATTTTTCACTAAGTTTCTCCCTTTTTTAATCTTTAATTTTCTCGGCTGGCTGAAACGATCGCCAAATCCACCAAGCCGCCGCCCACAGAGTAAAATTGCCGATGAGAGTCATCCCCGCTTGCAGGGTAACAATCCATTCTAGGGCGGGAGAGTTGTCAAAATAGTGCCATGTACAGGCACACATCGCGCTCACGAGAGCGGGCAGCATTGCGGCGGAAAGGGCCCACCAAGCTCGGTTTTGAGTGACTTCGCCGTAAGTCCAAATTAACCAGATGGCGGCAATCCACTCGATGACGCTAGAGATGTGAATAATCCAGGTGGGAATTGACAAAGCGTGCATTTTTTGTATTGTGAACGAAGATGAAAAATTTATCGATAACGAAGATGAAAGATTTATCTATCGGGACTTACGCAACTGTCATATAAAGTATGATGCGTCATACAATTTTAGATTAGCGATTTGAGATTTTATTAGATTTGCGATTTGAGCTGACTGATGACGTAAAGCCTTGAAGCTTGCTGAGAGTAGCATTTTTTTGGTAGTAGGATCAAATCTCAAATATCAAAAAAATCTAAAATCTAAAATCTAAAATAGTTAGATTCCCCATCACAAACAAAGAAAAGAGTAGAAATGCGAGCAATTTTGTGCGGCTATTACGGTAAAGGCAACGGCGGCGACGAGGCGCTGTTGGCATCGCTACTGCAAATGTTACCAGATGGCGTGACGCCGATCGTCCTGTCTGGCAATCCTGTCGAGACAAATCAGCGGTACGGGGTAGCTGCGCGCGATCGCATGAATGCGTTCCAAGTTCTCGAAGCACTCCGCACATCCGACGCCCTAATCTGGGGCGGCGGTAGTTTAATCCAAGACGCTACTAGCATTGCGAGCCCTTTCTATTATGGGGGTTTGATGGGATTAGCGCAGCGGATGGGCTTAAAAACCGTTGCCTGGGCCCAGGGAATTGGGCCTTTGAAGCGCGAAATGACTCGCAAGTTATCTCAGCGCTGTTTTGCTGGATGCACCGCCGTCAGCGTGCGCGATAAAGGTTCAGCTACTTTACTTGCAGATTGGCAAATTCCCTTTACTTTAGCGCCAGATCCCGTGTGGGCTTTGGAGAATTCCCCCGTGTCCGGTTTGTGGGATTTACCAGCGCCCAGAGTGGCTGTTTGTTTGCGTTCTCATCCTACACTAACTCCCGCTCGTTTGTCAATCTTAACTCAAGCTTTAGTTGACTTTCAAAAAGCAACTCGCACCTTAATTTTGCTGCTGCCTTTTCAAGCGTCTCACGACTTAGAAATTGCCCAACATTTGCACGAAGCCCTGCCCAAAACGAGCCGCATCCTCAGTTTAGACGATCCGAGAAAATTGAAAGGAGTATTCCGGGGAGTCGAAATGGCGATCGGGATGCGCTACCACAGTTTAATTATGGCAGCATCCGAAGAATGCCGCTGTTTTGCCCTCAGCTACGATCCGAAAGTAAGCCAGTTAATGGAAGAGCTAGAAATGCCAGGATACTTATTATCAGAATTGCCAGACGATCCTTATTTAATTAGCAAAACCTGGATGGAACACTATGCTAACGGCGACGCCTTATCTCCAGACAGGATAAAATTTATAGTAGAGCGATCGCTCTTTCATCGCGAAGTATTGCGAGCCGCGCTCCAGTAATCTCATTGAGAGGTGAAATACAATGACAGTCAGTAAAGCCGACTTAAAAATTACCTGGGAAAAATTACCAGATGATTTCATTTTAGAGGAGCAACCTCTGCAAAATATCGACCAGCCCTTACTCGCTGCCGCCTTGCGAGAAATCTTAGAAATCGCGGGGCTAATTTTGGAGGGAACATTAGTTGCCCCTAATATGGGGATTTGTGCCACCTTAGATAATAAGCTAGTTATCAAAGCTCCCGATTTGTTTTATGTTCGCAACGTACAGCCGCTTTCTAGTCAAGAAATCCGCCGCAGTTACACTCCCAACTTAGAAGGAGAAATTCCGGGTTTCGTCATGGAGTTCTTGTCAGCTCCTGCCTACGATGAATATTCTAACAAGCCAACTTATCCACCGGGGAAATGGTTTTTTTATAGACAAGTATTGGGAGTACCAATCTATGCACTTTTTGAGCCAGCCGCTGGAGTGTTAGAAGTATACCAGTTGGATTCATCAGCAGATTATCAAATACAGCAACCAGATTTAAACGGTCGTTATTGGATTGAAGGAATTGGGTTATTTCTGGGTGTTTGGCAGGGAACCAAGGCCGAAAGAACCGGATATTGGTTGCGCTGGTGGGATGAAAGCGGAGAGATGTTATTGTGGGGAGCAGAAATGGTAGAAAGGGAACGGCAGCAAAGGGATATCGCTCAACAGCAAGCCGAACAAGAACGAGAACGATCGGAAAGATTAGCTGCACAATTAAGAGCAGCAGGCATTGAACCAGAAGCCTAATGCAATAATGAGCCATTTAAAATTGTCCCTCTGCAATTAAAGATTGCTCATTAATTAAAAAGTATTGAACAACATCGCAAAAATCAATATTTATCTGCCTTAGCCCACGTTAATCTGCCTTCATCAGCGGTTAAAAATTACATTCAGGAGACAGCAAAATTGGCAAGAGTAAGAGTGCGGGAACACGTCAATCCCCTATCAATTAGATATCAAGCATCTGCAAGTCCTCCGGATTGGACTAAAATCTATGCCGACTTAAATTTACCGCTGCATTTAGATATCGGCTGCGGCAGAGGACGGTTTTTGTGGCACATGGCGCAAATCCAAACAGACTGGAACTTTCTAGGATTAGAAATTCGGGAACCTCTAGTAGAGGAGGCGAATCTTTGGCGGGACGAAAAAGGCTTGACAAATTTGCACTATTTGTTTTGCAATGCGAATAGTTCTCTCAAACCAATTTTAGAAACTTTACCCGCCGGTATTTTGCAGCGGGTTAGCATTCAGTTTCCCGATCCCTGGTTCAAGAAAAAGCACCACAAACGGCGGGTGGTGCAGCAGGAATTAGTCAACGAATTGGCAACTTATCTGGCAATTGGCGGCGAAGTTTTTATCCAGTCAGATATTGAGGAAGTAGAAAGGGAAATGTGCGATCGCTTTTCATCTCACCCTAGTTTTAAACGTCAAAACGGCGACAACTGGCTAGCAGAAAATCCCCTACCTGTGGCTACAGAAAGAGAAATTGCTACTCTGAAACGGGGCGAACCAGTTTATCGAGCACTCTATCAAAAATAATTCTCGCTTTTGCAAACTCACCTTTGTAATAAACGTTATAACTTACATCTTGCACCTTTGTTAGGAACAGGCAAGATGCCTGTTCCACAAAACTTAATTTTCTTGTGGAACGGCCATCTTGCCCTTTAAGAGAAGAATTATTTCTAACTTAAACCCAAGACGGCAGCCACATCCGAATTTTCCATTCCAGTTGCGACAAAGGCAGTCCCAAATACATAGGTATCCAGAAAATAAAAGCACCCAAAATCAGAAAAATAATTGTTACCCCCATCCCTCGGAGTCGAGTTTGAGGGCTGTGCAGCCACCTGTCAACCCACCACGCAAGTGCTAAAGCTGCAAACACAGAACAGCCCATATAATGGTACAAAAATATGCAGCGAGTCACCTTCACCCAAGGCAGCAAATTAGCGGCCCAATTAACTATTAAATATAACCCCAGCCACATTTCAGCAGTCGGCGGAAACAAAATCGGCCGCTGCTGTTCTATCGTGTCAACAGAAGCCTCGCTGCGCGTTTGCAACCACACCAAAATCCGGTGAACTAAAACTCCTATTACTAGCAGTAAAGCTAAAGTTGACAGCCACCAAAGCAAGGGGTTTCCCATTGCGTGAACGTCAAAAATTGCCTGAGTTGCACCTTCAGGTAAAGGTGGCAAAACCGGATCTGGTTGGGCATTGCTGCTAGCAGTTTTGTAGAAGTAAACTATGGGGCGCAGCATCAAAAGCCAACTGTACCACGTGGAACAGTAAGGATGTACATCTGGGCCGCTTTTAATCCGCTGGTGATAAGTCAAAATCTCCGTTTGCATCTGCCAGAAATTGGGAGTTGGATTAAAGTACAGGTGAGGAATCCAAGAGATGCTGTAAACTAGAATAGGAATAATAGCTAGACTCAAGCAGAGTTCTATAAAATTGAGTTTAGTCAGTTTTTGTACTGGACTTTCGGCTGGAATTAGAGGTGAATCTACCTCGCGGCTTTGTTCTTCATTTCCTCTGTTACCCTGGATAAAACGAACTGCCCAAGCACAGATTAAAATTAGATAAGTACCGAAAAGAAACCACAATCCGTTCCATTTGATAGCCGCAGATGCGCCGAAACCTATTCCGGCGAGTACCAGCCAACGCCAGCGCTTTTTGCCTTCTGCTTCTACGGCTTTTAAAATAAATAACTGACCTAAAATTCCAAATAAAACCAGATAAATGTTGTTCAGCGCGTAGCGAGACTCAACTAAAAACAGACCGTCGCAGGCGGCAAAAAAAGCAGCAAGAAAAGCGTAACTGTGGCGCCGAACTAGCTGATAAGCTAGCGCTCCCACAACTAGGGGAATAAAGGAACCTGTGAGAGCATTCAGCCAGCGGTAATCCCAAGGGGAAAGCAGGGAACCTGCCATACTGTTGACGGCAGTTTTTCCGAAGGGAAGATGAGTGCCGATCCAAATGCCGATCGCAATTATGTACTGGCTCAGAGGCGGGTGAGCGTTGAAAAAGGGAGTTTTGGTGAGATAATTGTTGGCAAATTTAGCGTAGTAAACCTCGTCAAATACTAAGGTGTTAAATCGCTCCAGTTCCCAAAAGCGTAGGGTTAAGGATAGGAGGAACACAGCGAACATTCCTAAGCAAAAAACTAAAGTAGATCTGTTGAATTGTTTTTTGTTGATTTTCATAAAACAGCAGTAAATAGTAAATGCTAGATTTGAGGGCGATCGCTAATTTAAAAATACTGAGTTGAGAATAGCGTAAAAATTACAATTATGACTTTTAACCTTCGCGGAGGCAAATCCGATGCGGGCGCTCGCGCTTGGAGAATGCGGCACTAGGTGCAGCGGCGCGATCGCACAATAGGCCCCCGACGCAATCGGCACGCAGTCTGGGAAAGCGCACCTGACAAGCTGCGATCGACTATGATACCGGTTAACAAGGTCTTCTTTGAGCAGGTATTTATGAATATCACGCTTTGGGTTTGGGGGCGTTACGGACTCGCTGTAAGTGTTCTGATTTTGCTAGGAGTCCCGGCGGTAGCTGCACCCAGTGTTATAAAAGTTAGTCAAGGGGTATCGCAGCAGGGAGGGGGAAATCCTGCGGCTGCTGCTGAAAGAGCCTTTAAAGAAGGGATGCAACTGTACCAGCAGGGGACGGCGGAATCTTTAAGAAAAGCGATCGCCAAATTGGAAGAAGCATTAAAGCTGATTCGGGCAGTAGGCAATCGTCGTGGGGAAGCTGCCATCCTCAACAACATCGGCAAAGTCTATTCAGAATTGGGAGAAAAACAGAAAGCGCTAGAGTATTACAGCCACTCCCTGACCCTGACACGGGCAGTAGGCGATCGCCGTGGGGAAGCTACCATCCTCACCAACATCGGCAAAGTCTATTCAGAATTGGGAGAAAAACAGAAAGCGCTAGAGTATTACAGCCAATCCCTGCCCCTGTTTCGGGCAGTAGGCGATCGGCTGCAAGAAGCTACCACCCTCAACAACATCGGCTTAGTCTACTCACAATTGGGAGAGAAACAGAAAGCGCTAGAGTATTACACCCACTCCCTGACCCTGAAACGGGCAGTGGGCGATCGCGGTGGAGAAGCCACCACCCTCACCAACATCGGCAAAGTCTACGATGATTTGGGAGAAAAACAAAAAGGGCTAGACTATTACAGCAAGTCCTTGACCCTGAGTCGGGCAGTAGGCGATCGGCAGCAAGAAGCCACCACCCTCAACAATATCGGCGCTGTCTACGATCATTTGGGAGAAAAACAGAAAGCCCTAGATTCTTACAACCAGTCCCTGACCCTGAGACGGGCAGTGGGCGATCGCCGTGGGGAAGCTACCACCCTCAACAACATCGGCTTAGTCTACTCAGCATTGGGAGAAAAACAGAAAGCCCTAGAGTATTACAGCCAGTCCCTGCCGCTGTTTGGGGGAGTAGGCGATCGCCGTGGGGAAGCTACCACCCTCAACAACATCGGCTTAGTCTACTCAGATTTGGGAGAGAAACAGAAAGCGCTAGAGTATTACACCCAGTCCCTTCCCCTGATTCGGGCAGTGGGCGATGTTGGTGGGGAAGCTACCATCCTCAACAACATCGGCTTAGTCTACTCAGATTTGGGAGAGAAACAGAAAGCGCTAGAGTATTACACCCAGTCCCTTC
>NZ_JAUBUG010000033.1:0-6760 GCF_036705345.1 Microcoleus sp. B3-D2 | reverse complement strand
CCCTGATTCGGGTAGTAGGCGATGTGGGTGGGGAAGCTCGTACCCTCAACAACATCGGCTTCGTCTACGAGGATTTGGGAGAGGAACAAAAAGCACTAGAGTATTACACCCAGTCCCTTCCCCTGAGTCGGGTAGTAGGCGCTCGCTCACAGGAAGCTACCACCCTCAACAACATCGGCAGTGTCTACCATGATTTGGGAGAGAAACAGAAAGCGCTAGAGTATTACAGCCAGTCCCTTCCCCTAAGTCGGGCAGTAGGCGATCGCTCACAGGAAGCTAGGGCCCTCAACAACATCGGCTTAGTCTACTCATTGGCAGAACAACAGAAAGCGCTAGAGTATTACAGCCAGTCCCTTCCCCTAAGTCGGGCAGTAGGCGATCGCAGTGGGGAAGCTACCACCCTTTACAACATTGCTTCTGCCAAACGCGCTCAAGGCCATCTCACGGAAGCCCTCACTGACATTGAAACGGCTCTCAAAATTATTGAAAGCCTCCGGACAAAAGTTGCCAGCCCAGAACTCCGCACCTCTTACTTTGCCACAGTACAAAACTATTACCAGTTCTATATTGACCTGTTAATGCAACTGCACAAAACGCAACCCAAATCTGGTTATGATACCAAGGCCTTTGAAGCCAGCGAACGTTCCCGCGCCCGCAGCCTCCTCGAACTTCTTCAAGAAGCAAACGCGGATATTCGCCAAGGTGTCGCCCCAGAATTATTGCAGCGAGAACGCAGTTTACAACAACAACTCGATGCCCTTGAAAAACAGCGAATCGAAGTTCTCAATCGCCCCAACCACACTCCAGCCCAAGAAGCAGAATTAGAAAAACAGCGGGAAACTTTAATAGCACAATATCAGGACATTCAAACACAAATTCGCACCACTAGCCCCCGGTACGCAGCCCTCACCCAACCGCAACCTCTAACGCTTGCACAAATTCAACAACAAATCCTCGATGAGAATACAATTTTACTCCAGTATTCTCTAGGAAAAGACCGCAGCTATCTGTGGGCTGTGACTAAAACCAGCATCACCAGTTATGAATTGCCTCCAAGCGCCGACCTCGAAAAAGCCGCCCGCAATTTCCGCGATGCTGTGACTAACCCGCACTACCGAAACATTCCCGATCGAGTTGCTGAAGCTAACAACACGCTTAGTCAAATTATTTTACAGCCCGTAGCAGCACAACTCGCTCAAAAACGCCTGCTGATAGTTGGCGATGGCATTCTCAATTACCTCCCCTTTGCTGCCCTTTCCCTCCCCGGAAAATCTGGTGAAAATGGGAATCCGCCTTTAATAGTAGACCATGAAATCGTGCTGCTGCCTTCTGCTTCCACCTTGGGAATATTAAGACAAAACTACAGTGACAGACAACCTCCTACTCGGACTTTAGCGATTCTCGCCGATCCAGTTTTTAGCCCGGAAGATGAACGAGTCAAAAACCAGTCAACCGCCAGCAATCTGCAAGCAATAGAATCAGTAAACCCCGGTTTAAGCCGCTCTGGTCGCGACAATAACTTACAGTTGAGCCGTTTAAACTTCACTCGCCAAGAAGCTCAAATCATTCAAGCGTTAGTACCAGCTAATTCTCGCACCGAATCTTTGGATTTTGAAGCCAGCCGCGCCGTCGCAACCAGTCAGAACTTAAGCCAATATAAAATCATTCATTTTGCCACTCACGGTTTAGCGAATAGCACTAACCCGGAACTATCGGGAATCATCTTGTCACTGGTAGATGAAAAGGGCAATTCCTTAAACGGATTCCTGCGACTTACTGATATTTTCAACCTCAAATTAGCAGCAGATTTAGTAGTGTTAAGTGCCTGTCAAACCGGAATGGGGCAGAACATTCAAGGCGAGGGCATGGTAGGATTAACACGGGGATTTATGTATGCAGGGGCTCAGCGAGTGGTGGTGAGTTTGTGGAGTGTGGACGATGAAGGAACGGCTACGTTAATGTCGAGTTTCTATCAGGGAATGCTGCAAAAAGGGTTAACGCCAGCGGCAGCATTGAGGGCGGCGCAACTGCAAATGTTGAAGCAGGAAGAGTGGCGTTCTCCTTATTATTGGGCGGCTTTTACCCTTCAGGGCGAATGGCGATAAATTTTATGAAAAACCGTTATGATATCAAGTCCGATTAATTGCTGATAAAACCTATACGGGCATCGGGCATCGGGCTTGCCATGAACAACAGCCAACAGCCAACAGTCAACTGTCTTCCTTCTTCCTTCTTCCTTCTTCCTTCGTGTCCTTCGCGTCTTCGCGGTTGAATAATACTAATTCTTCGGCCCCGAAAGGAGCAATTATAAAAAAAAGCGGCTCCGCTTGTCGCAGAACCGCCGTCACAGAGGATGAAAAATCAAAACTTAACGCACAGCGCCCTGTACTGAAGGTGATTCAATTGTTTTCATGAAGTACAGCTTCACTAATTGCCAGCCGTTCGACAGATACAAAGGCAATTTTTGGAAGAACTGCAAGAATTTCGGAGTATTAGAAGCAACAATTGCAGTCAACTTCTGATTGTTCTTGAGGCAAACATCCAGGCGTTCATAAAACTCGGGATTGTTCACGTCCAGCATCACGGGGAATACGCGACCTGCTGTTTCGTTGGTCTTTTTAATCACTTCAATGTCGTATTCGCGAGCATCGAGACCGAGCGATCGATAAAAACCCGCGCGCTGGATATCATTGAGATACATTGTCGCGAACACTGACAGCAAGAAGAAACGGCACCAAAGCTTAGCGCGCCAATCGTTCAACATCTGAGGCTGAGCTCTCATCACCGCATCGAAGAAATCTCCGTGGCGGTTTTCATCCTGGCACCAATTTTCAAAGAATCGGAAAATCGGATAAATCTGGTCTTCAGGATGCGCTTTTAAGTGCTGGTAAATCGTGATGTAGCGCCAATAACCGATCTTTTCCGACAAGTAAGTCGCGTAGAAAATAAACTTCGGCTTAAAGAATGTGTAACTGCGGCTCTTTGTCAAGAAACCCAAATCCAGGGACAAATTAAAGTCCGAGAGAGCTTTGTTGAGGAATCCGGCGTGCCGCGCTTCGTCGCGGGACATCAGGTTGAAACCCTCGGCGAGCACTGGATTTTTGTCTTTGAGCCTGCGTCCCAATTCTTTGTAAAGCAAGAACCCAGAAAACTCAGCGGTGCATGAACGTTCTAGAAACTCAATGAACAACTGGCGCTTTTCGCCGTCAATGTGATCCCAAGATTGAGCGAACTCCTCATCCCGCACGAAGTGGTTTTTGTTGTAGTCAACGCGGAACTCTTGGATAATTGCTTCTAGTTCGGCTTCATTTACCGAGATGTCCATTTTGGCCATCTCGTCAAAGTCGGTTGTGTAAAATCTCGGCGTGAGAATAGTTTCTTTGGCTGGGGCTTTCACTCCCGGCCGCAGTTCTTCAAAAGTGGGTTTTTTGAGGGAATCTACCATATTTTTATTGGATTTCTGCTTATAACTACTCGCTTGTTTCCATTGTCGGGTACTGCGGGCGATCGCGCTCGTGTATGTCCGGCCAGCGCTGGCGGCGCGCTCGGTTTGGCGCTCGGTTTGGCGCTTCGTGTGGAATCCAGTTCTAAGCTGCTGTAATTTCCACGCCCTCCAGTTTACCAAGCTCTCGCCCCCGGAAATATGTTACTGGCGTTAAGAATTGCTACGCAGAATTACTCATGGGCTTCCAGACAGAAGGTATGGGGAAACCAAATTCTGCCTTTTGTCAGTTTATTAGGCTACCACACAAATAAATTCCCATGTCAACCTGTTTAAACACCACATAGAAAGTACAAAATGTATAGAGGGACTCCAATTCTTAGAATAATCAGGCAGGATGGTCAGAAAATGAGCAATTTAGGTGTTAGTTACCTTTTATGGGCAGCTTGTTTTTTCGGCCCCTTCGGACTCCACCGCCTCTACAACGGCAAGATTGGTAGTGGTTTGCTGTGGCTGTTTACCTTTGGTTTGTTTGGGTTTGGGCAATTGTTTGACTTGCTGCTGCTGCCGAACATGGTGGACGAACACAATGCCAGTCTCAGGGGCAAACTCGGCGTATCTCGCGAAGGTATACCGCTATATCCCAGCAGCGGGGCGATCGCCGCGACATACCCCAAGCCAACTCCAGACCAGTTAGGGGTTAAACTCCTGAAGGCAGCTTATACCAAGAACGGAAGATTATCTGTCACCCAAGGGGTGATGGCAACCGGCGCTACTTTTGCCGAAGTGGAAGAGGCTTTCACGGCAATGCTCAAAACAGGTTATGTGAGTATCGAGAACGATGCCGTAACTGGCGTCGTGATCTACCACTTTCACGAACTTTAGCTGTTGCGGGTGCGTTACCTAGGAGATTTGGTCTATTTTTCCAGAAGCTAATCGCTGACGCACCCTACTACTTGATATTGCTTACCGAGCAGTTATTGCGGTTTTTCGAGTAAGCATTGCCGACAAAATCGGCTAGAATGTTTGTTTGTCTCTATAAGCAAGCAGAAAGTATTTAGCGTCATGGCAGTCCCTAAGAAGAAAACCTCCAAATCCAAGAAGAATATGCGTAAGGCCACATGGAAGCGCAAAGCTGTAGTGGCAGCTCAGAAAGCTCTGTCTCTGGGCAAATCAGTTCTGACTGGGCGTTCCAACAGCTTCGTGTATCCCGGCAATGAAGAAGAGGAGGAAGAATAGAAACGGAATACCGGGCATAGGGCGAACCCGATGCCCGATCGATCAATCCTTTTTTGCTGTTGGTAAAATCAGCATGGCATCGCCAAAGGAATAAAAGCGGTACTCTTGCTCGATCGCTTCTCGGTACAAATCCAACAGCCGAGGCCTTCCAATCATCGCACTTATCATCATCATCAAAGTAGAGCGGGGCAAGTGAAAATTGGTAATCATCCCCTCTACAACCCGCCACTTGTAGCCCGGGTAGATAAACAAATTGGTCGGGCCGCAAAAAGGTTGCAAGGAAAAATCGCCACTCGCGGCGGCGGCTCCCTCTAAAGCTCGCACTGCTGTGGTACCCACGGCAACGATCCGCCCGCCTCTGGCTTGAGTTTCCCGGATTTTCTCGACGGTGGCGGGGGGTACTTCCACCCATTCGCCGTGCATTTTGTGAGCCGTCACGTCTGCTACCTCCACCGGGCGAAACGTCCCTACTCCGACGTGTAAGGTGACAAAAGTTTTTTCGATTCCCCGCTGTTCCAAGCGGCTGAACAATTCTTCGGTGAAGTGCAGGCCTGCTGTGGGGGCAGCCACGGCCCCAAGCCTCTCGGCATAAACAGTCTGGTACTGTTCCGCTGAAGCTTGGGAATTTTCGATGTAGGGCGGCAGGGGTATGTGGCCGTATTCGTCCAAAAACTTCGCCAGATTCTCATCTGTGGGGATGTCAAACTCCAACAGCCGTCCCCCTGTTGCGTCGTCCCTCTCTATAACTGTTGCAGTCAATCGACGACGATGGGGCATCGTGGCATCGGGAAGGCAACAGCAAGGAGCTGTGGTCGAGTCCTCACAGGCAGGGGCGATGGGATCAAACTCAATTTTTGCTCCCAACTTTAAGCGTTTCCCCGGTTTAACCAAAGCCAGCCAACAGTTGTGCTGCCGTTCTTCCATCAACAATATCTCCACAGCCGGGCCGTTGGGTTTGTGCCCGTAGAGCCTCGCTGGCAGCACGCGGGTGTTGTTCAGTACCAGCAAGTCGCCCGGTTGCAGCAAATCGGGTAAATCCCTAAAAATCCGGTGTTGGTGGCTGCTGGGAGAATCTACAGCCAGCAAGCGAGAACTGTCCCTCGGCACTACGGGATTTTGGGCAATGCGTGAGGGCGGAAGTTCGTAGTCGTAGCCGTCCAAAGACCAGTCCATCTCTGTCATCGAGTGAATTCCTGTGCGATCGATCTGTCAACTGGGTAACAAATTGGGTAAAAACCCCCATCCAAAGTCGGGTGCTTTTCCCCTTGTGGTCGCGGGTATAGCCCGCGAGGATAGAGGTGTAGCATCAGCTTTGCTCATAAGGATCGTTATGGAATACCTCTACTACATCGCCAATACTAGCCTTACTCTGAGAGTCGTGGATTACCTACGCACGGCTCATCATCTTCCTTTGCAATTTATCACTGTTATTCACCAAATTGACGGCTGGGTGGTAAAGGTGAAAATGAGCCAATATTTAACTCCAGAAATGCACGGGGATTTTCGGGCTTTTATGAACGAACTCGGGATTCCTTACGATCCGGAAATTCGCTTGCAAATGGCGCTTTGGAGTTTGGAAACCGGACAGTCGCCGCTGAGCGTGATGCGCCGCTACCAGGTGGCAGTGGTTTGTCACGGCAGCCCTGACCGCAAAGAAATTGAAGCGTTTCGCCAGCAGTTTGTCAAGGGTCTGGGATATTGCCCGGAAACTCTGGCCTAGATTGCTAGGCATATAAATTAACTTTGACACTCTCCGGGAATCAACGCCACGGAGATTCTTAAGACCACAACTTTAGTCTTAAAGGCGCTGACAAGTCGCCTCTACTGATTCCGCTTAGATCAAGTCCAAGCATCATCGCTACTTTTCTGCCAATATTCGCAGCGCCGTTGCAATCTGCATTGATTAACCAGCCTTGAGCCGTCCGGTACAGACCACGCTTAACCCGCTTGCCGCTTGCATTCCACCCTTCAGGTTTTTCGCCGAATGTAGGTAGAAAATCATTACAGCACTTTGCGTGACTAAGAGGTACAGTAACAGCAGTGAGCCAAATAATTTTCGATTTGCTTACTTGAACATAA
>NZ_JAUBUG010000032.1:0-73470 GCF_036705345.1 Microcoleus sp. B3-D2 | reverse complement strand
AACGTATTAAATTTAAGTCCCATCACCCTACTTAATCTTTTGTTACATACTTGTGATTTTCCCCGCCGACCTACTTATGAATCCCGACGGGAATATCTTCTGGTTCTGGGACGATCGTCCGGCAGCAGGGCCAAACCTATACGGTGCTGACTAACTGGCACGTTGTGGCGATCGGACAATGGTCACCGACGACGGTCTCCTCCACCCACTGCTAGGAGTTCCGAGGCGGCTGGGCAATAGCGATCTGGCGATCGTTCAGTTTCGCAGCGCGATCGAGTATAAAATAGCACCATTCACCCTTGAACCAGGAGCAATGTCTGAGCCAGTGTTGGCAGTCGGCTTTCCTGCGGGTGCTGAGGTTGGGGCTTTGGCGGTGACGCGGGCTTCGTTTCGGTGCTGCTACCCAAATCTTTGCCTCAACGTTATAGCTTGGGCTATACAAATGAGGTTAAAATCGGTACGAGTGGCGGCCCGATTTTTAATGCCAAAGGTTTCTTGGTTGGGATTAACGGTAGGGGCAAGTATCGAGATCCAAATTTTGGCGTCTATGCTTTTGAAGATGGAAGTGAACCAACAGCGGAATTATTGGAGAAAATGGTTAAATCCAGTTGGGGAATTCCGATCAGTATATATTTGCAGTTCGCCTCGTTTCATCTAGGGAGTTATCGATGAATGTGTGGAGTTTGCGGTTTGACGCGCTGACAATCATCTTGACAGGCGCATTAACAGTGACGGCGGTTGTCAGCCAACAATATGCTGCCTGTGCCAAAACAGCAGAAGAAATTGCCCAGCTAGCGACGTTGACAACTGTGGAAGTCAACAATACGCTGGGTTTTTTGGCTAGTGGATCGGGAGTAATTATTGCCAAACAGGGTAATATTTACACTGTTCTGACAGCTAATCATGTGGTGGCAAGCCTGGCTCAAAAATACAGCATTCGCACTCATTTGGAGAAGGATTATGCTGCGATTAGAATACAGCGACTCCCGAAAAATGACCGGGATATAGACTTGGCTTTGATACAGTTTCAGAGCCGAGAACAGTATCCAGTAGCACCAATGGGCGAGTCAGAACGTGCTGTTGTCGGTTCGGCTATTTACGTTTCTGGCTATCCGCTGCCTATTTCGGGATTTGAACGAAAACTTGAGTTTACTGCTGGTATCATCTCTTCTCGCTTGGGCAGCGCCTCATCAGGGTATCGTCTGCGCTACCAAGCTGTAACCAGGCGCGGGATGAGCGGCGGGCCTGTATTTGATGCTGATGGCAGGGTGGTAGGAATTCACGGCCAGGGGGATACTGTTGGCACAATTAGAAGTCAGTGGAACGGTCAGATTGAGGAGATAAAAACGGGGTTGAATGCGGCAATCCCGATCGATGCTTTTAGGGATTTGCTATCACAAAATAAGCATAACGGCTTTGATATTCTCAGCAATCTTTCTATCAGCAGCGCATCTGCTCAAAACCAGCCGAGTTTGGGTTATGGAGGATTTGTGTGCGATACCTCGACGGGCGAGCCGGTAACTGTGTATCAAAATCCGCAAGGGTTCAGGGAGCCTTGGATTCGCTGGAATTCTAATTTCTTTTCTAGTTCTGGCTACGATCCTCTAACTCGTTGCCAACAAGTGACTCAGCGCCTTGAAAATTATAACCGAAATAAACAGCTAAATTATGTCACGGTGGGTATTGTAAATAACCAGAAAGCGATTTGCACGACAAGCCGCGTTAATGGGCCTTGCGAAGGTTTGATCTACACGCTGCGTCGCGATCAAGACCCGACTCCTGCACTTAGCAGTTTTTTTGTTTGGCTGGGGAATCAAAAGGCTGTGCCTTCTCTTTCTGAAAGCGGTACTGCGCTTTATATCGATGTCCGGGAACGGCTGGAACAATTTTAGATTTGGGATTTGAGATGGATTAGTAATGGGTAAACACAGAACCCCAACTTTTTTAATAAGTCGGGGTTCTCAAATAACTACTTATTAGCTTAAAAATTGAGATATTTTACTTATTTATCACTGACATAATAGAACTCATGATTTTTTGGAACACGGAAGCTATAAAATTACTGTTACATTAATCCAATCTAAATTTTTCAGGTATAAAGCATGACTGCAACTACGCCGAAGGCAACGTCAGCAATTCCCAGTTTTTGCGAAGGAATCCAGTATTTCTCCGAAAGTGTGCCGGGTTTTGAGACTTACGGGAAAGCACCTGCGATCGCCGAGGGGAGCAAGTCGATCGCCGATCCTGCCGATCCCGTCGCCGTCTTTCAAACGATGCTGGGAGCAGACGCCCTGCGCTACCTGACGCTGCAAGTTACCGCCAGCAAGGCATCGGGACATCCAGGGGGTTTCGCTAGCCAAGCTGAGGCTTATGCCGCTTTGGTGATGCTCGGACACAAGAACATTGTCACCGAAGTCGGCCATCACGCGCCGGGATTTTACAGCGCCATGTTTCTCGATCGATCTTTGGAGGATATGGGAATTGTTAACGTGCAGCAAGTGCGCGATAAATTCCGAGAAAAAGACGGTTTGTTAGGACATCTTTCCGGTTTCATTCCCGGCCTTTTAGCACCGGCCGGTCCCCTCGGACAAGGGCAGCATTTCGCAATGGCTGGAGCGCTTTTGCACCGCGAAAAACTGTTTGCTTTCACAATGGGCGACGGCGGCATGGGCGAACCCTATCCGATGAGCAGCATGGCGCATTTCCACACTGCTTATCCCAGCGTTACTAACTTTTTGCCTGTGTTGGTTTGGAACGGATATTCTCAGGAACATCACAGCATGGTTTCGACTAAAACTAATGCTGAAATGATTGCTTATTGGCAAGGCAACGGTTTTGAAGAAGTTATCTTAGTTGATGCTAAGGAATTTGACGATAAAAATCAACCGGAAGATTATGTTGACAGCACTGCTTTTTCGCTCGAACAGCGCATGGCATTTACCAAAGCTGTTTTACAAGGAGTTGACAAAGCGGCAAAATCTGCTTTCGGCGGCAAATTAACGGTGTTTATTATCAAACAGTTGAAAGGTGCCGGCGTCCACGCGCGCGGAGCAAAATCTCACAACCTTTATCCGAAAGATACGCTGGATGCTCCGCACATTATCAGTGCTTTAAAAGAGCGCGCTTTGACTGCTGCTGCTTGGGAGTTGGTGCGGACAAATTGCGAGCGTGCGGGCGGCGGGCCGGCGGCGAAAACAGTTGTTACTGAGTTTACATTGCCGCTGGCAGATTTAGGCGAATTGCCTTTAGAAGAATTTGCAGTTGGGGGAGAACCGAAGATTTCGACCACAGCAATGGGGGTTTTGGTAGGGAAAGTTGGCGAGCGCGATCGTACTTTTCTTGTCACTAATGCTGACGGCAATGAAGCCTCGGCAATTGCCAATATCAACCAAGCTCTCAAGATTATTCACCCGACGACAGATGACCTGTACAATCAATCGCCAAACGGCCAAGTTTACGAACCTTTGAGCGAAGATGCTTGCGCCGGTTTAGCCGTAGGTTTATCGCTATTCGGAGCGCGGAGTTTGTGGTGTTCCTACGAATCTTTTGCCATCAACGGTTTACCAATTTGGCAAACTGTAACCCAAGCAATGGCAGAATTGCGCCGTCCAACTCCGGCAACTGTCACCTTATTTACAGCGGGTGCATTGGAACAAGGCCGCAACGGTTGGACGCACCAGCGGCCGGAAATTGAGGCTTATTTTGCGGCGATGATGCGGAACGGAAATGTGTTTCCTTTGTTTCCACCGGATGCTAACAGTATTCAAGCTTGTTACGAGTGGGCTTTGACTGCTAAAAATAAGGGAGTTGTGATTACTGCAAGCAAGTCGCCGCTGCCAATTCGCACTACTTTTGAACAGACTCGCCAAGCTTTGCAAGACGGTGCAATAGTGCTGCACGAAGTCGATTCCCCGCAAGCTACCCAGAATCAAGGGGGGAGCAAGAAAGTTGTGTTTGCAGTTGTCGGCGACATGACGTTAATGCCAGTGTTTGAAGCGGCGGCATTTTTGGAAACAGAAGGGATTGGAGTGCGGATTGTTTCTATTGTGAATCCCCGGCGTTTGTATCGTGCTAGCGATGTTGCTTGGGATACTTGTTCGGAAGCTGACGGCGGCTTTTTGAGCGATGAGAAATTTGCTGAATTGTTTGGCGGAGATGCCTTGATTGGCGTGACAGGCGGTGCTTCTGGGATGTTGGAACCTGTGATGCTCCGCAGCAATTGCAAGCGGGATACTTTCGCTTGGAAGCGGGGGGAAACTACTGCTAGTGCTGGTCAGTTGATGGCGTTTAACGGGTTGACTGCTGAGGCGTTGACTAAAAGGGCGATCGAGCTAGTTCATTAAGTTAGAATGTGAGTGAATGCCCCTGCCTGGTTTGCGCTGGGTAGGGGCTAGTAATATTCAATTAGGATGGTGATACCTATGACGGCAAAAATTTTAGAAGAAATAGGTACGCTTGCAGAACAGCGATTGGTTCTCCCCGGTTATTATACTTGGGAGCAATTTGAGGCTCTCGAATCTTTGATGGCCGACTCTCCGGGTTTGCGGATAACTTATCTTGATGGGTGGATCGAGTTTATGACAGTGGGCGAAGCACATGAAAGCTTTAAAAAAGCGCTCGCTATATTACTGGAAGCATACTTTTTTGAACTCGGAATTGAATTCTTTCCTGTAGGGAGTGCAACTCGCAGAGACCGGGCAAGAGATGTATCATTTGAACCAGACGAGTCTTATTATATAGGTTCAAGAAAAGAGCATCCCGATTTAGCCGTGGAAGTAACAATGACTAGCGGTAGCACCAATAAACTAGCTAAATATCTGCGACTTCGCATTCCAGAAGTTTGGTTTTGGGAAAATAATCGGCTTGCTGTCTATCGGCTGCGCGAGGATGATTACGAGCAAGTTTCAAGAAGTGAGTTTTTGCCGGAGTTGGATTTAGCATTGTTGGTACGCTGCGTTTTAATGCCTTCAAGGATTGAGGCAAGGACAGAGTTTCTTAATGGGTTTAGGCAAGCGGGTTGAATGCTGAGGAGTTGGTAGAAAGTGCGATCGTCTACGGGGACTTCGGTAACGGCTTGATTGGTTAAGCTAAAATGTGACAGACAACGATAGGCTCTGACAAACAACCTTTGCGCGATCGACTCCAACGATTGGTTAGACTTGTAGGTGTAAAGTTATCAAGCTCAGAAATATGAACACTTATAGCTCTGATAGGATTCTAGAGCTAGTCTAAGAAATGTCTCAGGAGGAGCAAATAACTTTAATCGATTTGATTAAAAGACGACGCATAGAAAAATGGAGAGATGAGATTGCTCTCAATATCGCTCGGCTCAATGAGTAATAACTTCAGGGGCAAGTATTCCGAGGGACAGTAGATGATGTGATGGCAGAGTTAAAGCTATGAGAACCCTCGTATTAGCGTCTTCATTCAAACGAATATTCAAATCCTTAGTTCGACGAGAACCTGAGATTGGAAGGGAAAATAGCCGCTCAACTCAATTTATTGGCTGTCGATCGCTTTCACCCTTCACTGAAAACTCCTAAGCTGAAAGGGAAGCTATCTGGAGCATGGGCTTGTCCTGTAAAATATGACAGCCACGAAAAACTCAGAGTCTATCGGCGCAACGGAGTGCAAGAATATCTCGTTTGGCGAGTTTATAATTGCGAATTAGAGGGGTTTCACTTGAGGGATGGTGAATACGTGCAGCTTGAACCTGATGGTGACGGGATAATTTGTTCGGAAGTTTTTCCTGGTTTGCGGTTGGATAAGTTTGCTTTGTTGGCTGGGGATTTAGCGAGAGTGTTGGAGGTTTTGCAGCACGGATTGGCTGCGCCGGAACATCAGAGTTTTGTGGAAAATTTGTCTTGAATTTATGAGACAAGATTGCAAAAGTCCTTTTAATGAAATGTTCGGACGGGCTACAAGCCCATCCCACAATAAAAAAAAATTGTGGGATGGGCTTGTAGCCCGCCTTAGTTATTTTTGCAAGATGTCTATTGATGTTTTTCCCCGCAAGCCATTAGCCCAAAACTCATCATTAATCGTCTATCGCCCGCAGCTAAAAATTCATCCCGCGAAACCAGGTAGCTTTCTATGTCTGACTCTGAAATCAACCCCTGTTTGACCATTTGTAAAATGGGCCCCGTGTCCAGCAAAGGTTCAAATGCTTCAATTCCGATAATATCGCTGTGGCTGACAGCCACTTCTAAATCAACGCTAACAAATCCAGTTTCTTTCAGAAGCCGACACAGATGTCGTCCAAAGTATGCATTGCCACCCCGCAATGCGGTTACCTGGTTTAATTTCTTCTTGAGAGTCTCCACTGACAAAGGTGGATCTGTCAGCCAAAACAGATCCCCATCGGCATCGATAATTACCAGTTTTCCCCCAGGCTTCAAGATGCGGAATATTTCTCTAGCTGCTGCGACGGGATCGGGGAGGTGAAGGAACAGCAAACGCGCGATCGCAAAGTCAAACGTGTTATCATCCAAACCAGTATTCGCCACCGATGCTTGAATGCGATTTACTCGATCGCCCCCTTTGTCCTGCAAATATGCTACTGCTTTTTCGTGCAGTACCGGGTCAATTTCTACCGCTGTTACCGAACTGTTTGGCAGCAATTCTAACAGTTTTTCGGTGAAAAATCCCGGCCCGCTACCCGCTTCCAAAACATTCATCCCGTCGGCTAAACCGAACCAAGTTAAAGTGCGCGCTTCCTTTTCCCAACTGAGGAGAACTTGAGCTTTTAACCGTTGGATTTCTCCCTCAAATTCCAGATTGTACGTGTTTGCTTTGTACGAACCTTCTCCTACAATAAAATTATCCTTTTTCCTGCTGCGACACCTAGATTATAATAGAACTGCGCTTTAGCGCAATTCTCGTTGCGGACATCCCCAACCCCAGTTGGCGGACAGATGCAGGACGGGAGCCAGGTAATTCCTCTATTGTAAGAAGATGACCGAGACGATTTTAGATTGGGGATTTTGAATGAGAATTTCAGCGGTTTAAAGCCCCTAGTTTCAACTAGGTCACAAATCGAAAATTCCCAATCTAAAATGGGTTGACGGATTACCTAAACTGACGATGTTGTGTGGTAACGAATCAATTATGCCCCAGACTTTACCTCAACCAGAGAAACGAACATTTTTAGTCGTGGATGACCATGCGATGGTGTTAGGTGGCACGCTTAACATTCTGAAGCAAGAATATCCAGAGGCAGACATTCTGACGGCTTCGACGGCTCAGGCAGCCCTTGAGCAAATAGCGCAGACGACCCCGGATTTGGTGATTGTGGATCTGGTGATGCCAGAGACGACCGGCTCCATAGCGCAAGCGAATTCAGGGCTTCACCTCCTCAAAACGTTGATGGAGCAGTATCCGAATCTGAATATTGTGGTGCAGAGTGCCCATGTTCGGACTTTAGTTTGGCTGAAACCGTCGATCGACAATCACATGGGCGGGTTCACAGTTGTCGATAAGAGCCAGCCGATGAAAGACTTGCTGGCGATGGTGGATTGGGCGCTGCACGAGCGGATTTATACACCCAGAGAGATCCGCAATGGGCTGCAACTCAAACCCGCTTGGATGCAGGTGTTGCAATTTGCTTTTCAAGAGAGCTTGCAGGATACTGCGATCGCCAAACGAATGAATGTTTCTGAACGCACCGTGCAGTGTTACTGGACGAAGATTCGAGATGTGCTAGATGTGCATACCGAAGATGACAAAAATCTGCGGATTCAAACGGAAGTGCGAGCTAGGGAACAAGGATTGATTGATTAGTGAAGCGCGATCGATGGCAAGCAGTGAAAGCGGGCGTCACGACTTGGGGACGAGGAGCGCTTCCGGGGGTGATGGTGATTGTCGCTGTGATGATGGCTAGATTGAGCGGTGCGCTTCAGTTTTGGGAGTTGGTTGCGTTCGATCACTTTCTGCGTTTGCGTCCTCCTGAGCCAATGGATGAACGGATTGTAATTGTCGGCATCACTGAGGAAGATATTCAACGCGCTAGAACTTATCCGATTCCCGATCGCGATATTGCCGATTTACTCAAACGGTTGCAAACGTATCGACCGATCGCGATCGGGCTGGATATTGTCCGCGATATTCCGGTGGAACCGGGTAATGCTGAACTAACATCGGTGTTTCGCAGCAGCAAGAATGCGATCGGAGTGGAGATTGCTTTGCCCGATCGCAGTGGCTTTACCGTCAAACCTCCGCCCGCGCTGCCACCCGAACAGGTTGGCTTTGCAGATTTCGTACTCGATGCGGATGGCTACCAGCGCCGCAGTTTATTGGGTACTAACAACGATCGACAGGAATACCGTTTTTCCTTCGCGCTCCGGCTGGCAGAACTCTATTTAGCAACCCGAGGAATTAAGCTAGGTAATGGAATTCGCGATCGGGAGGCGATGCGCTTTGGCAGCATTGAATTTACCAGAGTGCAGTCAAACTCTGGCGGATATGTGGGGGCGGATGCTGGCGGGAACCAAATTTTACTGAATGTTCGCAGCGGGACAATGCCATTTCGCGTGCTTTCCCTGGAGCAAATCAAGGCGGGACAAGTAGATCCGAACTGGATTCGAGGCAAAATTGTCCTGATTGGGATGATGTCTTTTAGCGCGAAGGATTTGGCAAGTTCGGGCGCGATCGCAGGTATCAATCCCGGACGGATTTACGGAGTCGAAATGCAAGCCCACGAAACCAGCCAGATGATTAGCGCGGTACTCGATCGGCGGCCGTTGCTTCAGGTTTGGGGGGAGGGCTGGGAAACGCTCTGGATTGCGGTCTGGGGACTGTTGGGGATGAGTTTGGGACAATTTCTGCGATCGCCCTGGAAAATTTTGCTCGGGCTCTTAGTCGCCAGCATTAGCCCGATCGCGCTCTGTTACTGGTTCATTCTTTTGGGATGGTGGGTGCCGATCGTACCTGTGTTGCTCGTACTCGTGTTGAATGGGGCTGGGTTGACGGCAGCGTTATTTTATCGCCACGAACAGGAACTCCGACTGCGGTTGGAGGAACGTCAATTTGCGATCGAGCAGACTTTTAATGCAATTCATAGCGGCCCGTTACAAACATTGGTGGGGATTTTGAGAGCTGCTCAAGAACAAGCCACACCGCCGTTATTTCTACCGGAGTTGCAACGCCTGAATCAAGAATTACGGGCAGTTTACGGCTCAGTGCAACGAGATGCGATCGCAGATGAACCGCATCTCCGCATGGGAAGTGCGATCGAATTGGCCCTGCAGGCTCCATTGCATGAATTGCTCTACAAAGTCTATTCCAACACGCTCGAACAAGAACTGCCTTACCTCAAAACGATCAAGTTCAAAATTGTGCAGTTCGATCCCTTGAACACCTCGCATCTGCGGTTGGAACACAAGCGAGCACTCTGCCGCTTTCTGGAAGAAGCGCTCTGCAATGTGGGGAAACACGCGATCGAAGCCACTCGCTTGACGGTAATTTGCACTCAAGAAGGCGATCGGCAGGTGATTCGGGTGGCGGATAATGGTAGGGGGAAACCGTCTCAGTCAGAAACGCTTAGCTTGGCTGAAATCGAGCGAGACAGGGAAACAACCGAAGAGCCAAACCCTAAACTTCAACCTTCAGGATTAGGAACCCAGCTTGCAAAAAACTTAGCCAAACAGTTAGGCGGAGCATTTCGGCGCTATCCGAATCAACCGAAGGGGATGGTGTGCGAGTTAACCTGGTCAGCAAAACGGCGGTGGTTCTGGTGATCGGTGGGGCTCACGCTTGTTATATCAACCGTCAAGACGGTTAGGGTTCGATCGCTCCTAGCCAAGGGCGGGCACGGGGGCACCGCCCCTACTAAGGGAGGGACAAGAACTTGGTCAAAGTCCCCCTCGGGCGGGGGATTTAGGGCGATCGAGACTCGGCTACCAGGGAGAGATACATAGGGTTTCAGGCTTAAGTTGTCACCAATAGTCTAGGACTATTCCCAATGCCCCATGCCCAAGGCCCGATGCCCGATTCCCGATTCCCAATATCTTTGCACCTTCCCGCAAACGACGCTTGCGGGCAGTCCTCTATTGTGTTTGTGTATTGTTGATTACTGTAGAAATAGTTACAGAGGGGATTGCGATGATGACTCACGAGTGGAAGCGTCGAACCATTTACTCTGCGGGCATTGCGAGTTTAATGCTGAGTGTTTTGTTCTGGATCGCTCCTGTAGCGCTGGCAAAATACACTCCTCCTCAAAACCCTTCTAAACCGAAAGACACGGGGACGAATACCACTCGCGGCGGCGGCAGTTGCGAAGCTAATTCATCGGCGAGATTGACTGCCTTAGTGCCGTTTAGCCATGTGGGAGAGACGGTTTCTGGGCATCCGACCTTTACCTGGTTTGTACCCGATAGCCCTCCTCGTCCGCTGCAATTCCGGCTGTTTACTCGCACTGGACAACTGCTCTACAGAACCGAGATGCAGAGTCAGCCAGGAATCATGTCGGTTGCTTTGCCATCAAATCTGCCCCAACTGTCGATCGGGCAATCCTATCAGTGGCAAGTGGTGTTGGTCTGCGATCCGGATGATCCTCCGGGCAATGTGGTGGCGGCGGCAGAAATCCAAGTCGTTGGGCCTGCGGCGTCGTTGCAGACTCAACTTGCAGCGGCGCAAACTCCCCAACAGCGGATCGACCTGTATGCGGAGTCTGGGCTGTGGTATGACGCGATCGCAGAAGCGCGCAAAGCCTCTGAGACTTCTCAAAACCAAGCGGCTGTGCTGGAACTGCTAGATTCTCTCGCTACTTCGGAAGCCGAACCTTTGAAAGATTGGAGCGATCGATTGAAGCAAATTAGGGCGATCGAACAACAGCGACAATGACGGCGCTAACCCTCGCAATCCAAAGACTAAATCCTATGAAATCTTTCTCGCTAAAACTGCTTAAATCCAGCAATTGTAAAGTGCGAGCGGGCTTCCTGTTTCCCCTCGTCTTTTGCCTTTTGTCTGTTGCCTTTTACATTCCTCCGCATTTCTCACTCCCGGTTGTTGCTCAAACTACCGATGCTCGTCAAGCAGAGGCCGATCGGCTATTGCAGCAGGGGCTTCAACAGAATCAGACTAGCCAATTCCCAGCAGCGCTGAATTCCTGTCAACAGGCACTGCAAATTTATCGCTCCCTCAAAAACCGCCGAGGGGAGGGTGTAGCACTGGGCATTATGGGAATGGCTTACAACTCTCTGCACAAGTATGCCCAAGCCATTGAGTATTCACAGCAGAGTTTAGCCATCGCCCGTGAAATTAAAGACCGTAAATTGGAGGGTGCAACACTAGGCATTTTGGGAGGCGCTTACAACTCTCTGGGCAACTCGGCCAAAGCCATTGAGTATGCACAGCAGTGGTTAACCATCGCCCGCGAAATTAAACACCGCCGTGGGGAAGGTGCGGCACTGGCCAGTTTGGTAGTCGCTTACATCCGTCTGGTCGACTATGCCAAAGTGATCGAGTATTCACAGCAATATTTAGCCATCGCCCGCGAAATTAAAGACCGTCAATTGGAAGGTTTGACACTGGCCAGTTTGGGAATCGCTTACAACTCTCTGGGCGACTATGCCAAAGCGATCGAGTATTCACAGCAAAGTTTAGCCATCGCCCGCGAAATTAAAGACCGCCTTGGGGAAGGTACGGTACTGGGCAATTTGGGAGGCGCTTACGACTCTCTGGGCGACTCGGCAAAAGCGATCGAGTATTCACGGCAAAGTTTAGCCATCGCCCGGGAAATTAAAGACCGCGGTGGGGAAGGTAGCGCACTCGGCAATTTGGGAAACGTTTACCACTCTCTGGGCGACTACGCCAAAGCGATCGAGTATTTACAGCAGAGTTTAGCCATCGCCCGCGAAATTAAACACCGCGAAGGGGAAGATAGGGCACTGGGCAATTTGGGAGTCTCTTACCGCTCTCTGGGCGACTATGCCAAAGCGATCGAGTATTTACAGCAAAGTTTAGCCATCGCCCGCGAAATGAAACACCGCCTTGGGGAAGGTACGGTACTGGGCAATTTGGGAGGCGCTTACAACTCTCTGGGCGACTATGCCAAAGCGATCGAGTATTCACAGCAAAGTTTAGCCATCGCCCGCGAAATTAAAAACCGCGGTGGGGAAGGTAGCGCACTCGGCAATTTGGGAAACGTTTACCACTCTCTGGCCGACTACGCCAAAGCGATCGAGTATTTACAGCAGAGTTTAGCCATCGCCCGCGAAATTAAAGACCGCCAATCGGAGGGTAGGGCATTAAGCAGTTTGGGAGTCACTTACCTCTATTTGGGCAACTATGCCAAAGGCATTGAGTATACACAGCAACAGTTAGCGATCGCCCGCGAAATTAAAGACCGCCAATCGGAGGGTATGGCGCTCAACAACCTTGGAGCGACTTTCTTAAAGGTTGGCAACCTAACAGAAGCTGAAAAAATGCTCATGAATGGGATTCAAGTTTGGGAATCGATGCGTCAAATGCTCGGCTCCAACGACGCGAATAAAGTCTCCATCTTTGAAGAACAAGCTCGCACCTATCGCTTTCTGCAACAAGTCCGAGTGGCTCAGAATAACCCGATCGCCGCTTTAGAAATTGCCGAACGGGGGCGTGCTCGTGCCTTTGTCGATCTACTCACACAGCGCTTATCGTCAGGTGATGCCAATTCGGTCATCGCCTCTGCTCTCAACCAAGCCGAAATTCGCCAAATCGCCAAAGCACAGAACGCCACTTTGGTGCAGTATTCCATCATCTATGATGACTTCCAGATTCAGGGAAAAAGCCAACCGCGAGAATCCGCGCTCTACATCTGGGTGATTCAACCGACAGGCGAAATTACCTTCCGCCAAGTTGACCTCAAACCCCTCTGGCAGCAGCACAACGCCTCTCTAGCCAGCTTAATTATTGGCAATCAAGAATTCCTAGCTGTCCGCAGTCGCAGCAGTTTTGGCTCCACCCAACCCCAACCCGACTTACCGACACTGCATCAACTGCTGATCGATCCCATTGCCAGTCTCCTACCCAAAGACCCCAATGCCCGCGTCATTTTCATTCCTCAACGTTCCCTTTTCCAGGTGCCTTTTCCCGCCCTGCAAGATTCCGGCGGCACTTACTTAATCGAAAAACACACCATTCTTACCGCCCCTTCGATTCAAGTATTGGATTTGACTCGACAACAACGACAGAAGCTAGCACAGAAGCAATCCAACAGCGGCAGGGCTCTAGTATTGGGCAATCCCACGATGCCGAGCGTGTCTCCCTCTCCAGGAGAACCCAAACGGCAATTGTCTCCTCTACCAGGGGCTGAAGCCGAAGCTAGAGCGATCGCGCCTCTGCTCAATACTCAAGCGATCTTAGGCGCTCAAGGGACAAAAGCTGCGATCGTTCAAAAAATGCCCCTGGCATCGACTATTCACTTGGCAACGCATGGATTGCTGGACGATGTGCATGGATTGGGAAGTGCGATCGCCCTTGCTCCTTCTGGTAGCGATGACGGCTTATTGACCGCAGAAGAGATTTTCGACATGAAACTGCAAGCAAACTTAGTTGTTTTGAGTGCCTGCAATACAGGAGAAGGGAGAATTACTGGGGATGGGGTGATTGGTTTGTCGCGCGCTTTGATTTCGGCAGGAGTGCCGAGTGTAATTGTTTCTTTATGGGCGGTTCCCGATGCGCCGACATCGGAATTGATGCAGTCGTTTTATCAAAACTTGCAAAATAATCCCGACAAAGCACAGGCACTTCGGCAGGCAATGTTAACCACGATGAAAACTCATCCAGGGCCGCGAAATTGGGCAGCGTTCACGTTAATTGGGGAGGCAGAGTAAGTTTTTATTAATAGCGAATTGGCTCCATGTTTTTTTCCTAAATTTTATCCTAAATTATATCAATTCCGGTTGTACCGGAATGATAGAGCAGACGGCAGTGCGGTTTCCCTACCCAAAATAACATTGTAGGGAAACCGCACTGCCGTATCCTTTTCGGATACTAATAATTCCGATGGTATCGGAAACGATCTTTATTCTTTAGTCCGCACAGGCCGACTTTGTTTGTGTAGACGCGGTTTCAACCGCCGAGTTATCTGTGCGTCTCAATCTCAAAACTGATGGCAGTGAACCATCTACTCTACATCTTCACATACTTTGCACTTTCCCGCAATCTATTTTGCACCCGGTACTTCATCAAGTCTGTGGGTAGAACGAATGATTTTCCCATCTGGGTTGCTTAAGATTTTAGTCAAGTGTTAAGAGGATTTTTTTAGGGCTTTACAACCCGAGCCGTCAGAATCTCGACGATTAATTGGCGACAATACATCCGAATTTGTTACTTTGTCGATCGGGGTAAAAAATTTACGACTCATTTAGGATTGCTATATCAACTGTCAACTGTCAACTATCAACTAAGAGGGCGGCCTCTCTTGGCACCGCCCCTACCACAGGTCAACGGTCAACTGTCAACTTACTGCGTAACTTTATGAATGCAGAATCAGCTACAAACATTCTAGATAACCTGGTACAGGAAAAGAGAGGCCAACCCTTGAACCGCTTACAGCGAGCAATTATTCAAGGAGTGTTAGATGGTTTGACATACCAAGAAATCAAGAATAATTATGCGATCGCGCGGAACTATCAAATATGCTACTTAGCGCGATACGTTGCTTATCATTTGTGGAAATTGCTGACAGAGGTATTGAAAGATGCAGGAATTATCGACCCCGACGAAAGAGTCCGCAACAAAAATTTGTGGGAGTCCGCGATGAGAGTGGCACAGCAAAGCGTGCAGTCGGAATCTGTACAAAAAAGTCAACCCCCCGTACCGCCTGATCCGAGGCTGGACAGAAAACTGCGAATGCGTTACCGAATTACCGAACATTTGGTAAGTACCGAGTTTAGCGATACTTATCTTGCGGAAGATGAAGATGTGCCCGATCGCCCTTTATGTGCAGTCAAACGTTTGAAAAGTCAGTCGATCGAAACAACCAAGTTGTTCGAGCGGGAAGCGCGAGTATTGTGAAAATTGGGCAAGCACGATCGCATACCGGAACTGTTAGCTCGCTTTCAGGAAGAGCGATATTTCTATTTGATACTTGAATTCATTTATATCTGAAAGAGGACTAATGAGTTAGATTATTCAGTCCTCTTTGAGAGGACTTGCGCTATGAGACAGGGAATTAATTCTCTGGCGGACTGTGGAATGAATCTTTGTTCGCGCTCGCGTCTCAATCTCAAAACTCATGGAAGTGAACCATCTACTCTACATATTCACCTACTTTGCACTTTCCCGCAATCTATTTTGCACCAGGTACTTCATCAAGTCTGTGGGTAGAACGAATGATTTTTCCATTGGGGCTGCTTAAGATTTAACTAAATAATGAATCGAAATATCGGGGTTTTTAAATTATGTTAGACATCAAAACCAATCCTAACGATCGCCTTTATTTAAATCAACAGCCAAACGCGATCGCCCAATCAATATTTCCGGCTAACAGCGACTTGCTCAACGGAGCGATCGAGCCATTAAATATTCCTGGTTATAGTGCTGAATCTAGCTTGACTAATCCCGCAGCCTCCAGCTTCGACCAACAGACACAGATAGCAGATTTTATTGTAGCTCATGCAGGCGATCACCTCAGTTTCTCTGCGAGCGATCGAGTTACTGGCGATGTCGCCGATTCTCAACTCAAACCGCAGTCACAGTCAACGATCGCAAACGCAGATCCGCTAACAGGAACGATATCTGCTTCCCAGTTGAATGTCGCCGATCCAGGTAACTCTCTTTCGACAGCTCGTAATGTTGTTGGTGTTCAGAACGGTAGCATCAGCTTAACTGATTTTGTCGGCACAGGCGATCGCGACGATTTCTACCGCTTCGATATCAACACTAAGAGCAATTTTAACCTGCGTCTGGATGGTTTAACCAGGGATGCTAATGTCAGGTTAATTCACGATAGAAACCGCAACGGTGGTGTCGATGGTGGTGAAACTATTGCCAGCTCTATTGAGATTGGCACCATCCCGGACGTGATTAATGTACCCAATCTGGTTCCAGGAACATACTATGTTCAAGTCTCTAGCTTCTTCAACAACAACTCTACTAATTACAACCTGAATTTTTCTGCAACATCTATTCCTGTAGTGCCAGATATTACCACACATAATGGTGTTTATAATACTAACTACGGCTACGGTTTAGTGAATGCAAATGCAGCAGTTTCCAGCACCTTAAACCGATCAAATCCTTTCCCCGATATTCCCGATATTGGGGGTAATAAGTGGGCGGTAGATGTGATAAATGCGCCGGAAGTTTGGAATCAAAACATTACAGGAAATGGCATTGTTGTAGCTGTCGTGGATACTGGTGTTGACTACACCCATCCCGATTTGGATGGCAATATTTGGCAGAATACTGATGAAATTGCTGGAAATGGTATCGATGACGATCGCAACGGATATATTGATGATATTCGGGGTTGGGATTTTGTGTCCGGCGACAACAACCCAATGGATCTGAATTTGGACGGTCACGGCACTCACGTAGCAGGTGCGATCGCGGCGGAACGAAATGATTTTGGCATCACAGGAGTTGCGCCCAATGCTAAGATTATGCCTGTCAGAGTGTTGCCCGCCGTTGGTGGTGGCTCGTGGAATAATATTGCTGCTGGAATCCGCTATGCTGCCGATAATGGAGCAAATGTAATTAACCTCAGTATTGTTGGAGATGAGGTTGTCCCTTCCAACGTAGTAAATAACGCAATTCAGTATGCAAATAACAAAGGCTCTGTTGTGTTTATGGCAGCCGGAAATTCGGGCGACATCCAACCAGTTTATCCAGCTCGTAATGCCGATCGCTTGGGAATTGCAGTGGGCAGCATTGATATAAACGGCAGGATGGCTGACACCTCGAACCGTGGGGGTTCCACAGCTTTGGATTACGTAGTTGCTCCGGGAGTAGACATCTACTCTACAACTCCCTATAGCACCTATGACACCCTAACTGGCACATCTATGGCAACGCCACAAGTAGCGGGTGTAGCGGCTTTAGTTTTGAATGCTAATCCGACTTTAACTCCGGCTCAAGTTGAGAACATTTTGACGACAACAGCTAATCGAAATGGGTTGACAGGATAGCATTGCAAATCCCCACTTAAGTCCTGGGGACATTAATCGAGCATTAGAGCAGACGGCTCTGAATATGGCCGATCTAAACACGCCAGGTTTTGATGTTGGATTTGACTATGCCAGTGGATAATCGTTTGATTCAAACCGATCGGGCGAGCGCTAAAATAGTCGTCTAATTCAGATTAGAGTCCCCATCCCTGCGGCGAGATTGGGGAGACAGAGTAAGCTTCTATGAAGGTCGATCGCCTGTGGCAGATTGAGGCGATCGCACGACGACGGCAGAAAGAGCGATCGGGCTAATTCTCTAAATTCCAACTCTAGAATCCTATGCTGTATTCCCCATTTAAGCGACTCAAATCCACCCACTCTAGGCTCACTCATGTTTTCCTAGCTTCCATTTCCCTGTTCCTGCTTGCCACTATCCCGCTATTAACTACTCCTGACTCTCTCTTGCCAGCGATCGCTCAAACTACCGATGCTCGTCAAGTAGAGGCCGATCGGCTCTTGCAGCAGGGCAGCCAACAATATCAGACTGGTCAATTAAGAGCAGCGCTGAATTCCTGGCAACAGGCACTGCCAATTTATCGCGCCCTCAAAAACCGCCGAATGGAAGGTCTAGCACTAGGGAATTTGGGAGCCGTTTACATCAATCTGGGCAACTCGGCCAAAGCCATTGAGTATTCACAGCAACATTTAGCGATCGCTCGCGAAATTAAAGACCGCGAAGGGGAAGGGGCAGCACTGGGCAATTTGGGAGTTGCTTACCGCTCTCTGGGCAACTGGGCCAAAGCCATTGAGTATACACAGCAATATTTAGCCATCCCCCGCGAAATTAAAAACCGCCCAATAGAAGGTTGGGCACTGGCCAATTTGGCAGGTGCTTACTACTCTCTGGGCAACTTGGCCAAAGCGATTGAGTATTCACAGCAAAGTTTAGCCATCGCCCGCTCCATTAAAGACCGCGACGCAGAAGTGGTAGCACTAAGCCGTTTGGGAATCGCTTACATCAATCTGGGCAACTATGGCAAAGCCATTGAGTATTTACAGCAACAGTTAGCCATCGCCCGCTCCATTAAAGACCGCCTTGCGGAAGATACGGCACTGGGCAATTTGGGAGCCACTTACCTCTATCTGGGCAACTCGGCCAAAGGGATTGAGTATTTACAGCAACAGTTAGCCATCGCCCGCGAAATTAAAAACCGCTACGGGGAAGGGCATACACTGGGCAATTTGGGAGTTGCTTACCGCTCTCTGGGCAACTGGGCCAAAGCCATTGAGTATTCACAGCAGCGGCTAGCCATAGCACGCGAAACTAAAGACCGCCTTGGGGAAGGGAATGCACTGGGCAATTTAGGAAATGTTTACCAATCTCTGGGAAACTATGCCAAAGGGATTGAGTATTTACAGCAGACTTTAGCGATCGCCCGCGAAATTAAAAACCGCCGAGTGGAAGGTCTAACACTGGGCAATTTGGGAGCCATTTACCTCGATCTGGGCAACTATGCCAAAGGCATTGAGTATGCACAGCAACAGTTAGCTATCGCCCGCGAAATTAAAGACCGCCAGGGGGAGGGTTTGGCGCTCAACAACCTCGGAGCGGCGTTCTTGAAAGCTGGCAACCTAACAGAAGCTGAGAAAATGCTCGTCAATGCCATTCAAGTTTGGGAATCGATGCGGCAAATGCTCGGCTCCAACGACGCGAATAAAGTCTCCATCTTTGAAAGACAAGCTGGCACCTATCGGACTTTACAACAAGTCCGGGTAGCTCAGAATAACCCGATCGCCGCCTTAGAAATTGCGGAACGGGGACGTGCTCGTGCCTTTGTCGATCTCCTGACACAACGCTTATCAACTGGTGATGCCAATCCGGTTATCGCCCCTGCTCCCGATCGAGAGCAAATCGGACAAATCGCGAAAGCACAGAACGCCACTTTGGTGCAGTATTCCATCATCTACGATGAGTTTCAGATTGAGGGCAAACAAGTAGGGCGAGAATCCGCGCTCTACATTTGGGTGATTCAACCTACCGGCGAGATCGCGTTCCGGCAGGTTGACCTCCAACCCCTTTGGCAAAAACACAACGCCTCCCTAAGAAGCTTGATCGTCGGCAATCAAGAATTCCTGGCCGTCCGCAGTCGCAGCAGTTTTGGCTCCACCCAACCCCAACCCAACTTACCGACACTGCATCAACTGCTGATCGATCCCATTGCCAGCCTCCTACCCAAAGACCCCAATGCCCACGTCATTTTCATTCCCCAAGACTCCCTGTTCCAGGTGCCCTTTCCCGCCCTGCAAGATGCCAGTGGCACTTACTTAATCGAAAAACACACGATTCTCACCGCCCCCTCGATTCAAGTATTGGATTTGACTCGACAACAACGACAGAAGTTAGCACAGAAGCCAGTCAACAGCAGCAGGGCTCTAGTATTGGGCAATCCAACTATGCCTAGTGTGTCTGCCTATCCGGGAGAGCCCAAACAGCAATTGTCTCCTCTACCTGGAGCCGAAGCTGAAGCTAGAGCGATCGCGCCTCTGCTCAATACTCAAGCGATCTTAGGCGCTCAAGGGACAAAAGCTGCGATCGTCCAAAAAATGCCGCAAGCATCGATTATTCACCTGGCAACCCATGGATTGCTGGATGATGTGCGGGGATTGGGAAGTGCGATCGCCCTGGCTCCTTCTGGCAGCGATGACGGCTTATTGACAGCAGAAGAGATTTTCGATATGAAACTGCAAGCAAACTTAGTCGTTTTGAGTGCTTGCAACACTGGAGAAGGGAGAATTACCGGGGATGGGGTAATTGGTTTGTCGCGCGCTTTGATTTCGGCAGGAGTGCCGAGTGTGATTGTTTCTTTATGGGCGGTTCCCGATGCGCCGACATCCGAATTGATGCAGTCGTTTTATCAAAATTTGCAAAATAATCCCGACAAAGCACAGGCATTGCGGCAAGCAATGTTAACTACGATGAAAACTCATCCAGGGCCGCGAAATTGGGCGGCATTTACTTTAATTGGGGAGGCAGAGTAAGGACGATCGCGACAAGCAGATTACAGAGTACGATCGGGGATACTGCTCCTATCGCGAAACAGGCGGCTGCAAAACTTTAGCATCCTTTGCTATTTCCGTTTCCTCCAAAACCTGCTCTAAAACCGGAGAAGGAATCGGCACTTCTTCAACTACCTGATGCTTTTCCAAAGTCAAGCGAGACTGCGACGAACCAGACAATCTTTTCAACAATTTCGGTGTCGGATCGTACAGCAAATAAATAATTCGATCGCCTGCTTGCCAAATCTGAGTCGCCGACACTACTTGCAAGTACCCTTGCCTTTCCAACAGCAGCGGCGCCAACTCCCCGGCTTGAACCAAAGCTTGCAAGTGAGCAATCTGAAACTGCAATCCCTCACTTTTTAACTCAGTTTCCCCCAATTTTACTTCGCCGTCGCTCAAATATTCGTTCCAATCCTTCAGCGACAAATCGGACACAAAAGCTTGATTGATTTTAGCCTGATTTGCAGGCGTATTTGCTTGCGGATCTTTGGGGAATATTGCCAAAACCCTCGGCGGCGCAAACTCTTCGGCCGCTCGCTGAGCTAACACTAAGTTTACCTCGCCGTTGTTAGTCATTGCCAAAAAAGTTCCCATCGATTCCAGTCCGGCTTCTTCTAACACGCTGTGGTCGAGAGCACTGCTCAAAAAGACCCGCAAACCTTCTCGTTCTGCTTGTTCACAAGCTTCCGGGTCGGTGTCAATAATTGCCACCGATTCTCCGCGTTCTTGAAACAAGCGAGCAATTAATCTGCTCAAAGGATTTGACCCCACAATTGCAGCACCGGTTGCCGATTTTGAGGTGATGCCCAACAGTTGAGCGATCCGTCCGGCCGTTAGTCCCTGGACGAAAACTGTCATAATAATTGTTAGGAAAACTAAGGCTTTAATCGAGTCGCCGCCGTTGATTCCCCGCTGGGTGAGCAAAATTGCAAATAAAGATGCGATCGACGCTGAGACAATTCCCCTAGGCGCTACCCAACAAACAAATAATTTTTGGCGCCAATTCAGTCCGCTGTTCCAAGTACACAGCCAAACATTTATCGGCCGCACTACCCACATTAAAGCTAAAACTGTAAACAAACTTCCCCAACCGAGGGCGACTACACTAGCGAGGGATAAATCGGCCGCCAGCAGCACGAACAGCATGGAAATAGCCAGGACTGTGAGTTGACCTTTAAACCTCCTCAGCAGCCTTTCTTCCGGCACAGCAGCGGCTCTGAGGACGATGCCGGAGAGGACTGTTGCCATCAGTCCCGATTCGCTGCGGATTTCTTCTGCTAAGCCGAAAAATCCCCACAAACCGGCTAAAACTACTAAGTTTTTGAGGTCTTCTGAGAGAAATTGCGATCGCTTGAGAATGAATCCCAGCAGCCAACCTCCCGCAACTCCGACGACTGCGCCAACGAAAAGCCGCACGATTAAATCTCGGAACAAAACCAGCAAATCAGGATTGCCGTTCAAAATAATATTCAGCACCAATACTGCCAGAATTGCCCCGACAGGATCGATTAAAACGCCTTCTGCTTCTAGCAAGGCGGCGACTTGTTTGTCAACGGATACTTGTTTGAGTAAAGGGCCGATTACTGTCGGGCCTGTGACGACTACTAGAGAAGCATACAAAAATGCGATCGGCCAGGGAAATTCCCCCAACCAGTGTGCGGCCATTCCGCCGCCAATTAGCGTAATTAAAGTGCCTACGGTAACTAAATTGCGGATGCTGCCGGAAACTTTGCCCAAGTCTCGCAATTCCAAATTCAAGCCGCCTTCAAACAGAATTAACGCTACGCAAAGCGATACCATAACTTCCAAACCGCTGCCCAGCAGATTCGGGTGCAGCACTCCCAAGCAGTCTGGGCCGGCTAAAATTCCAAACAACAGCAAAAAGACGATCGCCGGAACTTTCAGATAGGCGGCCAGAACTTGAGCGCTGATGCCACAGATGACGGTCATGACCATCAACTGGGTGATGTTAAAGGGGATTTCCATAGATATAATTGTTACAGGCTGCCCGCTTAGTTTTAAATGTTCGATCGCGGGTAATTGGAGTGCAGGCGCTATTTTCGGCGCAGCTTACAAACTCGGCACGGCCCTGCATTTTTCCCAATAAGATTAAAAAACCTTGATAGTCGCTATAACTTTATCAGATAATTCTCTTGGCGTCAAAGATGGCAGCAAGCTGTAGCTAAGCGAGATATTGTCTGTTATGTTCGAGAGTCTAATGGAGAGGCGGGGAGAGAGGGAGAGGATTTGACCAGTTTTGATGTGGAGCACTCTCAAATCTCAAATAGCAAGATTTGGCGGCTTTTCAATTACAGAGCGGTCAAACCCTCAGATTCATTTGTGGAGTCAATCTCCTATCTAAAAAACTCTAAAATCACAAGATTCATCTGTAGAGTCTCTCTAAAATCTAAAATCAATCATCGATTGGCATCCTGCCACCTGCGAAAAAACTCCGATAGAATTGCCGGCGAAATTCGCCCTTCCAGCCAATCTAAAGCCTGGTTTTGCTGGGGTGCGGCCCGATAAAATTTGCACGCATCAATCAGCCGAATCGGAGAATTAGTGACAATAGATTGAGAGCGCCATTTTTGTGCAAACTCGGTAATAATAGCCGGAGAAATTTGTTTTTGCAGCCAATCTAAAGCTTGGTCTTGTTGTGCTAAACCGCGATAAAATTTGCCCACATCTATCAATCGCAAATTACTGTCTTGAGGTAAGGGAGTTGCCCGCCATTTTTGAGCAAATTCCCCTAAAACAGAGGTAGGAACCTGACTTTGCAACCAAATTAAGGCAGTATCTTGGCTAGCCTTAGCTTGATAAGACGAAAATATCTGAGTCAGCCGCACGTCTGATATGGGAGTGGGAGTCGGAGTGGGAGTCGGCTGCGGGGCGGGTGTCGGCGCTGGAGGGGGGACAACTACTTTGGGAGATTTTCGCATCAAAGCGGCCCAGGTTTTGAGGGTTGCAATGCCATCTGGATTTAAACCTTGAGATTTCTGAAACGAGATGAGCGCCGCTGTGGTGGTGGCTCCAAATTTACCATCCATCGCGCCTTGATAAAAACCTTTAATTCTTAATTCCCTCTGGATGTCTGCAACTTTATAACTTAGGGCGCCTTCTCGGACGCTTTCAAAAATATTGGTGTCTACATTGCCCGAGATGCCGGACACGCTGCCGGTGTCGCTGTACTGCCAAAAAGTCCAAGTTTTCCAGCCGCCGGGAACCCAAGGTTCTTCAGCAGTGGTATAGTGAGCAATCCACAGTGGGTAATCGGCAAACCGTTTTGTCCCCAAGTTGTCCCAGAAACCGGGGTAGGTGTAGATAATCGGCCGCATCAAGGTGGCTTTTTCGACTGCTTGTAACCAAATTGCTGCTCGATCGCAGAATTCACCCACACTCAAACCGCCTGTAGTTTCCAAATCCAAGACTGCCGGCAAATCCCCCGGTTCGAGTTTTACAGTTTTCAAGAACAAATCTATTTGTCCTTGAATGCTGCTTGCAGGTCGAAAAAAGTGGTAAGCACCGCGTTGAATCCCCGCTGCTTTCATCGCCGCCCAATTGCGGGCGAAAGTTTGGGCCACTAACGTTGCACCCTCCGTCGCTTTGACAAAACTGAAGGCAATACCATCCCGGGCAACTGCTTGCCAATTGATATTGGGCTGGTAGTCGGAAACATCTATACCGCGAATACTCATATTACGAAGAGTTGAGAAAAGCTGGTTTGGTCTGAAGCAGCGACTCGATTAAGGGTACATTAAATTGTAATGCTAAGTCGCTAAGTGTTTTTTTTGCAGGGGAGATTGTGCAAATGAACTTCGATCGAATAGAGCCCGGCCCTGGTGAAGAGTCTGTTTGGGATTACCCGCGTCCCCCTCGCCTTGAGGAATCGACCAAACACGTACATATAATTTTTAATGGAGTGACGATCGCCGACACGCGCCGTCCTCAGCGGGTATTGGAGACAAGCCACCCTCCGGTTTACTATATCTGCCCCGAAGACATCAAAATGGAATATTTGCACAAAACTTTACAGGGTTCTTGGTGCGAGTGGAAGGGACAAGCCGGTTATTACACTGTAACGGTAGAGTCGAAAGAAGTAGTAAATGCGGCTTGGTTTTATCCCAATCCTAATCAGGTTTTTGCAGCTATTAAAGATTATGTGGCTTTTTATCCCAGCAAGATGGATGCCTGTTATGTGGACGGGGAATTAGTGCAATCTCAACCAGGGGATTTTTACGGCGGCTGGATTACCAAAGATATTGTCGGCCCGTTTAAGGGAGGGCCAGGAACTTGGGGGTGGTGAGGGAATGTAGAGTGTTGAGTTTTGAGTTTAAAACTGGGGCAGAAACCACGTTTTTTTTACGCCAAACCTTGTTACAAGCATCGACCCCTTTTTAACAACCAGGTTTCTTGAGTTTGTTTCCCGCGTAAATGAGTTAAGTAATGGCGCTCAAATCGTTTTTTACACCGCAAAAGTCAACCGTAAAAAATCAAGTAATAATTCAATAAATCTCTAATGTAGTAATGATGAATCAAGGGAATGCAGGCAGGGAATAAAGTCAGGCGTTAGTGTATTCCCTTAAATATTATAGAGTGTAATAAATACAGCCAATGGTACGAAACAAATACTAAGATAAGTTAATAGTTGAGACTAGCTTTGTTGCTGCTTTATTGTTTATTCGGATCTGCGCTGTGTCTGTTGAATTTCTCCCGCCATCTAACTCACCAGAAAAACTACCAAAAAATCTATCTTTAGAGTCTACTCTTAAGGATTTGGCTGTATTAAATTTTCAAGTTGAAGCTTCATCTCTAGCCAAAGAAGTAGCCCGGTTTTTTCAAGCTCACCCGCTGCTTCCGGGAGTTATCTTGACCGTAAATGGCGAATTTTTAGGGATGATATCGCGCAGGCGATTCATGGAACGCATGAGCCGCCCTTACGGACTAGATACATTTGCTGGCCGACCAATTATGGCTTTGTATCAAATAGCTCAAACTGATATTTTGATTTTACCAGGAGTAGCCTTAATTGTCGTGGCAGCTCAGCGAGCCATGCAGCGGCAGCCCGAACTGCTTTACGAGCCGATTGTTGTGCAGTTAGAACCTCAAGTTTACCGACTGTTAGACGTGCATCAAGTATTGGTAGCTTTATCCGAAATTCACCAACAAGCTACTGGGTATATTAGGCAACTGTATTACAATTTATCGGTAACACAAGCCGAGTTAGAAGCAGCTAATTCTCAATTACAATCAGCTAATTCCGAATTGTATCGCCTTGCGAACTCAGATGGGTTAACTCAGGTGGCGAACCGCCGCTGTTTTAACGACTACTTCGAGAAAAAATGGCAGGAATTGGGACAAGAAGCAGCAGAACTATCTTTAATTTTATGCGATATTGACTTTTTTAAACAATACAACGATACTTACGGACATCAAGCGGGAGACGCTTGTTTGCAACAGGTAGCGAAAACTATTGTTGAGGCTGTAAATTACTCAACAGGCGAAGTTTCGGGGGAGACTCTGGTAGCTCGTTACGGAGGCGAAGAATTTGCAGTGATTTTGCCTCGGACTTCACCTGAAATAGCTGTCTCGATTGCAGAGAAAATTCGACTGTGGATAAAAGAACTAGAAATAGAACACATTAATTCGGAGGTGTGTTCTTCCGTGACGCTGAGTATGGGGGTAGCGAGTACGGTTCCTCGATCGCGCGCAGCACAAAAAAACTTGATTGCAGCGGCAGACCGCGCACTTTATCAAGCTAAAGACCGAGGGCGCGATCGAGTGATTTTAGATGTTAGATGTTAGATTTTAGATTGGAAAAAGTGATCCACGGATAAATCCGTGGGCTTGTTTAATGGTTTCGATCAGAGATTGTCTGGCAAGTCGCCGATCGACCTGCCGATGCTAGCGAGCAATTTCTCCAAACCTTTCATCTGCTTAACGGTGAACGTGGGTACATTCTTTCCCAACTCCCAACCGCTGATGGTTTGCGACGAAACGCCAAGCTCTCGCGCCAAATCTTCCTGACTCATCTCCAGTTCTTCCCTGAGCTTCTTCAAATGCGACTCTTCATTTTCAGGTCGCGGAACGGGCTTTTTCGGCATAACTTCGATCGCAGATTTTTCCGATCAGATGCTTAAACATCTTACTTCCTTCCTCGGAGAAGATTATCTACTTGTGATTCTTCCTGACTCTTCCTTCGCGTCCTTCGCGGTTCAATCATACTAATTTTTCCGACCCGAAACAATTAATTAAACAACAAACAGATCGCGCAACCGTAAGGGGCGATCGCTTCTATTCTCATTTGAAATGTTATGGGGCGATCGTCCCGTGTCTACAAAGACTCGCACCAAGCACGCTCCGCCGTCCAGTGCCTGTCTGAAGATTCATAAATCCTCAACCCATCCAACCCGGCATTTTGGATCGTCTCCTCAACTTCATCCAACGTAAATGCTGCTTGCAGCGAATCGCTGAATAACTGTTTCTGATGCGCGTTGCAATCTCCCGCATAAAGCTTGACTAAATTATCCCTGATTTCCGGTGTTTCCGGCCGCAGCAAATCCCGCAAAAAAATTGCTCCCTGCGGCTTCAACACTCGTTTGACTTCCAGAAAAAAGGGCAGCGGATCGGGCAAATGGTGGATAATGCTGTTGGAAATAACCATGTCAAAATAATTGTCAGGGTAAGGCATTGCCTTAGCATCAATTAATTCGAGATTAATTTGCGATCGCGCGCCCGCCTTTTCCACATTTTCCGCCCCGACTTTCAGCATATTTGCCGACAAATCAATGCAAGTCAATTTCCATGCTGGCCGGAGTTGACAAAGAGCGATCGGAATTCTCGCCGTACCCGTCCCTGCATCCAAAACGTTTCCAAAAACCGGCCCCAAGGCCGCAGCACTCTGAGCAAAAGCAGCATTAACCTCAGCAAAGTCCATCGAATCGTATTCGATCGCCTCTTCCAAGGAATCCATCACTTCCGGTTCCAAAACTCGCTGCATAAAATTTATCTCGTTATCTGACATTTTCATATAGGGGTTCAGTTTCGCCTGCAAAAGCTCGACTAACTCCGGTTCCATATATTGGTAATTGTCCGGGATTTGCAGGCAAATAAGCTTCTTGCCTTCGAGACTTTCCGGGAATTTGCTGCGGAGTCGATCGCCATGCCTCTTCTCCATCACAAATATCAAATCCGCCCAGCCCAGCAAACCCTCAGTTACTCTAATTCTTGCACCTTTTTCGGTTCCCGCCGATCGCACGCTGTAGCCGCTAACATTCTCCCATATCTTCTCTGCAGTCAAACTCCTCCACTTATTCTGACTGCACACAAACAATATCTTGATTTTATCCATTCAGGCACAAATACCAAATGCTATGTTAATCGTGGCACGGGCGTCCCGCCTGTGCTTCCGAAGCGGTTAAAAATTTCCTTCTAAATTTCCCCCCGCTCTCACCTTCCATACCACAAATCATGTATTTTGTCAAATTGCCCCAAATCTCCGTTACAATTCTTAAACCCTCAAATGCGGATTTTGCATAAACAATTGTACTTATTACATTTGCAGAGTTCGTTAATTTGACGAGTTTAAAAGCTTTCAGCATCAAAAACTTAAATTAGTCATAATGCCCCTGGATTGTGAAAATCGTACCACAAGCCTCAAAGCAAGTAAATAGGTAAAATAATTGAGAATGAAGTCAATAATTTTCGTCATCTTTAGATTTTCTTAAGATTTCAGCCGTCAAAATAGATCGAACATTTAAAACTAAATCGACTTTTAGATTGTTTTTGCTTATTAAAGTAGTTGGAATTGCCCCGAAGACCGATCGACCCTCAAAAATAGATTACAGATGCTCGATCGCACAATGGCATCAAACCAAACTCGATCGAACCCTGCTAGAATGAGTAAAACGAAGTCGTTATGAGTTTAAGTAAATAGCAATGACCAACGAAACCGTAGAAAACCTAGTAATTATCGGCTCAGGGCCCGCAGGCTACACCGCAGCAATCTACGCCGGGAGGGCAAACCTGAAACCCGTAGTGTTTGAAGGCTACCAAGCGGGAGGCGTCCCCGGCGGTCAACTGATGACCACCACAGAAGTAGAAAACTTCCCCGGCTTTCCCGAAGGCATCACCGGGCCGGAACTCATGGATCGGATGAAAGCTCAAGCAGTGCGCTGGGGTGCCGAATTATACACAGAAGATGTAATTTCGGTAGATGTGACCAAGCGTCCGTTTACAGTGCGATCGGAAGACAGAGAAATTAAAACCCACACGATAGTAATCGCTACAGGCGCGACGGCGAAACGGCTGGGGCTGCCTAGCGAACACGTATTTTGGAGTCACGGCATTTCTGCCTGTGCGATTTGCGACGGCGCTACCCCACTTTTTAAGGGAGTAGATTTAGCTGTAATCGGCGCGGGCGATACCGCAGCGGAAGAATCTATTTATTTGACAAAATACGGCTCTCACGTACATATGCTGGTGCGGCGCGATCAAATGCGCGCCAGCAAAGCCATGCAAGACCGAGTGCTGAGCAATCCCAAAATTACCGTGCACTGGAACACCGAAGCAGTTGATATTTTGGGCGAAGCGGGCGGCAAAATGGACGGCGTGAGACTTAGAAATATCGTGACAGGCGCTGAGAGCGATTTGCTGGTGAAAGGATTGTTTTATGCGATCGGTCACACTCCCAACACTCAACTGTTCCAAGGTCAGTTAGAACTCGACGAAGTAGGCTATATCGTTACCAAACACGGTTCGGTAGAAACCAGCGTTGAGGGAGTTTACGCCGTCGGCGACGTGCAAGACCACGAGTTTCGCCAAGCCATCACCGCAGCCGGTAGCGGTTGTATGGGGGCGATGCTGGCAGAAAGGTGGCTGTCGTCCAATGGTTTAGCTCAGGAATTCCGCCAAACCGAGGAATCCGAGCAACCCGTCGCAGCGCCGGAAGCTCAAAAAGTACGCAAAACCAGCGCGAACTTTGATATCCAAGACACGCGCCACGAAGGAGGTTATGCTCTGCGGAAGTTGTTCCACGATAGCGATCGACTGATTGTGGTCAAATATGCCTCTCCGAGTTGCGGCCCTTGCCACAGCCTCAAGCCGATTTTGAACAAAGTAGTAGATGAGTTCGATGGCAAAATCCACTACGTGGAAATTGACATCGAAGAAGATCCAGAAATTGCTGAAAATGCTGGCGTGATTGGTACACCGACGATTCAGTATTTCAAAGACAAAGATATGGTGGCTGAGCTCAAGGGAGTTAAGCCGAAAAGCCAGTACCGCGAGTTAATTGCCAGTAATTTGTAGGAAGTCGATCGATTTTAGATTTCAGGTTCGGCAAGAGAGATTTAACCTAAACTCAACTTGCGTCCCACCTGCCAAAAACCCGGTTTCTCCCCTGCGCGCCAGTCCCGTGCAGGGGAGAAACCGGTTTTTTTTTAACCCTATCGCGCGAAAAAACCCGGTTTGTCGCGAGTGTTTGGCGAATGAGAAAGAGGATTTTGGAGTGTTCCGAGTTTTTTCGCCGGAGTGCTACTAAAATCGAAAAGTCTTATATAGGTCGATCGTCATTATGGCTCAAAGCCGCCTCCGACTGCCGCGATTTCTCAACAGTGCCTCGCCCTCAAGCCTGTCAATGAAAATGATGTGGGCAGGTTTGACAATAACTGCCGTGTTTGTATTGGTAGCCATCTTGTCTCCAGCTATGCAAGCTTGGGGATGGCTGCAAAATCCTACCGAGGCTTTGATTAACCCCATCCACGAACCGCCGTCGGCGAATTATTGGTTCGGTACTAGCCGCAGCGGCTACGATGTGTTTTCCCGCACGCTGTTTGCTTCTCGCGCGGCTTGGCAAGTGGTAATTTTAGCCACTGCTTTGAGTTTGTTTATCGGTGTGCCGCTGGGTTTGGTTAGCGGTTATTTGGGCGGTAAGCTCGATCGAGTGTTGTTATTTTTAATGGATACAATTTATACTTTGCCGGGGCTGCTGCTTTCTTTGACGCTAGCATTTGTAGTGGGAAAAGGAGTTTTGAATGCTGCGATCGCCCTGAGCATTTCCTACATCCCTCAATACTACCGCGTCGTCAGGAATCACACCGTCAGCGTCAAAACAGAATTGTTTGTCGAAGCCGCGCGAGCAATGGGTGCTGACACTTGGACAGTGCTTTCGCGCTACCTGTTTCTGAATGTGATTCAGAGCGTACCTGTGCTGTTTGCGCTCAACGCTGCCGATGCCATATTAACATTAGGAGGTTTGGGATTTCTCGGATTAGGACTTCCCGAAGCGACTCCCGAATGGGGACACGACTTGCGTTTAGCTTTAGATGCGCTACCTACTGGCATTTGGTGGACAGCTTTGTTTCCCGGTTTGGCGATGACTTTAATGGTGGTGGGACTGTCTTTGGTGGGGGAAGGATTAAACGAATTTGTGAACCCTCGCCTGCGGAATCAGCAGTAATTTGTTTCGCGGTTAAATTAAGTTCGCAGTCAGGACTTTAGTGCTTATTCACAAATATAAAAAAAACTGAAGTCCTGACTACAACAGGCGCTATAAAGAGATGGTAATATCTGCCAGATTAATTACTAAATCTTTCTCTCAAGAAGGTTAATTCTTTCTAGTAAACCTTCGTTGGGTTGTCAATATAGACACGGATCTGAAATTTTTCTTGATAGCTTCATCCCCTAAAGGTCAAGCCACATAATTTAAACCCGAGTAGAGGATAAAGCAAGGCTCTGTGCTTTCTGATGACACGCTGTAAATAATAACAAAATTTTGAGCATCGCACCAACGTCCTACCGTTCGATTGCTTTAAGTATCCTGGAGTTTAGGCCTTCTCTAACCATAGCAAGCACATCGCTAACTGGGTAAATTTTTCTTCCCTGGCAGAGTTATCGTCGGCCGACTGTTGCAGCAACGCCCGCTGTGGCTTTTGTTTCGTCTGCTTGAAATTAATCAAGACAATTCGGGAATGCTACCTAAAATTGATTGAGGGGCTTTATCGGATCTTCATACTGTCACGATATATTTAAAGGAATCATGAAGTTATACTTCCGGGAGATGGCAAATTGTGTTGTTTGTGAGTATGTGCGATCGCGCAAGTGCGAACCGAAAGCAAAAAAAAATAGAGAAATCCGCAGCCGAGAGTTGCGCGGCGCGTTAACTCTCAGTAGAATTTATCCTGGTGGTTTTGGCCACTGACGCGACAAACTCGTGTAGAACTGCTTAAATAAGAATGTGACGTTAAGAACTTAATGTGATTTAACATCAAAATTAAACCCAATTTCTGAGATTTGAGCTAACTTAACAATGAAAGCCCCTGTTGCATTACTCAACCCGCAACGCTTCATTGGGGGTCAGAGTCGGTCTCTAATCCAGAGTTGCCGGCTTAAAACTAAAGCTACGAGCTTTATTCAATCGCAGATTGCGTATGATTCAATTCAGGGAAACAGGGTAATGATGGGTGTATCTACACGGATTGTATTGGTTCCAATTTGGGCAACTCAAAAATTGTCTGCTAACTGTCTGGCCAACTACGCCGCAGCCGTTCACCCAGATATACGCAGAAAACAGCGCCGTTCGATCGTGCCAAAGTTTTTGCGGGCCGTTCTCAGGATTTAGCAGAGCCGGACATAAGTTAGTATTGTCAAGCTAAGCTGACAGAGTTTTCCTAGTTCTTGACCAACAATGGAAAACAACTTCCATTTTTTGTGAGAAAGGCTACAATCGGGAAGGTCTTTGCAAGATCCGATTCTCCCGGTTTGGTGCTTCAACCCTCTGCTGTTGCATTTGAGGCAGCAGACCAACATCCAAGGTGGCGAAAATTTGCCGCGCAACTGTCATGTCCGACAACCCGAGTAAAGCAAGGCGAATCAAAAGTTCGACACCTCGAATACAAAAGTTAGAGGGTTCCGTGCCGGAAAACTTGTACGGGTAAAAACTCGAAGTACCGAGTAAAAAAGCCAGTATTTTTGGAAGTGAGATCGATCGTAGTTCATGGTTTGCTTCTCTGGGCAAGGTATTGCAGATGATGTGGTAACTCGCTCCGAAAGAAAAAGCCGCCAGCTCAATTTAAGGCCGCGATGTTAAAATCTGCGATCGATTGAATGCGCTGCCTGCTTCAAACCCGAACTCGAACTTTGACTCATAAAACTGGTGCAGTTTCGGTAACAGATTCAGCTAGCAGACCGAAAATCCCACTATTTTTTCCTGCGGGAATGTCAATACTGGCTAACTTGTCTAAACTACAAACAGACACTATTCCACTGTTATTTATTCTTTAATTCAGGAGCATGAGGAAGACGGCATGATCCAGGCTAACACCGTACTCGAAACCACAATTACACCGGAAATGGAAACAATCGAGTTGCTTCGGGGCGCCGAAAGCGTTCTACCTGAGAGCGAGTTAGAACTCTTTATCGACGAAGAAGACGATCGAGAAGAATTCTTAGACTCTCAATCTGAGGAAGACCCTAAATCTGGCAAAGGCGCCAAAGCCCGCCGTCGGGCACAGGCAAAGAAAAAGCATTATACTGAAGACTCTATTCGTCTTTACCTGCAAGAAATCGGTCGGATTCGACTGCTGCGAGCGGACGAAGAGATTGAACTAGCGCGCAAGATTGCAGATTTGCTGGAATTAGAGCGAGTTCGAGAACAACTGCTCGAAGAGTATAACCGCGAACCCAAAGACAGCGAATGGGCAAATGCTGTAGATATGGCACTTCCTGCATTCCGTCACCGACTCCACGTCGGCCGTCGGGCAAAGGAAAAAATGGTGCAATCAAACCTGCGTTTGGTGGTGTCGATCGCCAAAAAATACATGAATCGCGGTTTGTCTTTCCAAGATTTGATTCAGGAAGGCTCTTTGGGTCTGATCCGGGCTGCTGAAAAATTCGATCACGAAAAAGGCTACAAGTTTTCTACCTACGCAACTTGGTGGATACGTCAAGCCATCACCCGGGCAATCGCCGACCAATCGCGCACTATCCGCCTGCCGGTTCACCTTTACGAAACCATTTCGCGGATCAAGAAAACTACCAAACTCCTGTCTCAGGAAATGGGTCGCAAGCCTACGGAAGAAGAAATTGCTACCCGCATGGAGATGACGATCGAGAAGTTGCGGTTCATTGCTAAGTCCGCACAGTTGCCCATCTCTTTAGAAACTCCGATCGGCAAAGAGGAAGACTCACGTCTGGGAGATTTTATTGAATCAGACGGGGAAACACCAGAAGATCAAGTCTCCAAAAACTTGCTCAGAGAAGACTTGGAAAGCGTTTTGGATACTCTCAGCCCCCGAGAACGGGATGTACTGCGGCTGCGTTACGGCTTAGATGATGGACGGATGAAGACCTTGGAGGAAATTGGTCAAATCTTTAACGTCACTCGTGAGCGGATTCGCCAAATCGAGGCTAAAGCCCTGCGGAAGTTGCGCCATCCCAACCGCAACAGCATCTTAAAAGAATATATCCGCTAGAGTAATTTGCTAGCATCACCCAAAAGAGTGATTCGCACTGTTGTTTTTGGGGGGGAGACCCCCCGCCCCGGTTTGAGCTATAGCTGTTAGATTTTGTGCTGCTAACTGCCCGGAGCAAGTGGCTATTTGCTGCCAAAATTGCGCTGCCAAAATTTAGGGAGTCCGTTACGGAACTCCCAAGCTTTGCAGTGTCACAAAAGTCTTAACTAGAAAATTACATCACGCCCCAAAAGTGAAGCAGGCCTTGACCGGAAACCAATTCGATGATGACAGCGGCAGAGAAACCAATCATCGCCAAACGACCGTTCCAATTTTCGGCTCCCTCGCTGAAGCCCCAGTTCCAAGCGTTGCGTTTTTGTTCTTGCATAGTGCGAACTCCTTTCGTTAACTTGTGTAAGGCTTATGTAAATAAATATAACATTCCTTGATACAAATGCAAGCTTGTGATTGGTGATATCTGTCACAACGGTCGATCGACCTTGATAATTTTACCTAACGAGGAAAAATAGCCAACTCGGTATCGGGGTCAAACAAGTGAATTTTGTCATGGGCGATGGCCAGCCAAAGCTCCTCGCCAACTCGGATCGATCGCTCAGGAGGAACCCGCACTTGCATTCGCACCGCCGGATCATCCGTCAAACAAACCCCCAAATAAGTTTCGTGTCCCAAAGCCTCTACAATTTCCACTTGTACCGAAAGATTTTTGGTAGCCGGAGGGTTAATACTCAGATGTTCCGGCCGAATTCCCAAAATTAGCCCTCGCCCGTCATATTGTTGTAGACTTTTTGCCCAAATATCGGGTAAAGTAAAGCGAAATTGCGGGTGAGAAATCAACAGCGGAGCACTAAATTCAACCGACAAAAAATTCATCGGCGGAGAACCGATAAACTCAGCAACAAACAAATTAGCCGGCTTGTTGTAAAGCTCTAGAGGTTGAGCTACTTGCTGAAGCTGACCTCTATTCATAATAGCAATTCGATCGCCCATTGTCATCGCCTCAGTTTGGTCGTGAGTCACATAAATAGTTGTAGTTCGCAACTGTCGCTGCAACTGCACAATTTGCGATCGAGTTTCCGCCCTCAATTTCGCATCAAGATTCGATAGCGGTTCGTCCATCAAAAAAACTTCAGGATTCCTAGCCATCGCCCTACCCAAAGCTACCCGCTGCTTTTGCCCTCCCGAAAGTTGTTTTGGCAAGCGATTTAAAAGAGATTCTATTTGCAATAATTCAGCTACCTCTCGCACTCGTTTTCCTACAGCCTTTTCCCGTTCCGACAAATAGCGCAAACCCGGAGGCAACTTGCGAGTAGCTCCTCCTAAAAAATCCTCAAACAAAGGGTAAATTAGAGGATTTTTAAAATAATTAGAAGCTAAATCATTAATAACTTCTTCTATCTTATTCCTAATTTTTTCTATCGTCGGGATGCTTCCTTCTTCTCCTTGTATCTTTTCCCTTATCCCTTCTACTTTCTTCCCTCTTCCTTCTTCCTTCTTCCCTCTTCCTTCTTCCCTCTTCCTTCTTCCTTCTTCCTTCTCCCTTTCCGAGCGGCGCAATCCAAAGGCGAGATTATCGTAAACTGTTAAGTGAGGATAGAGAGCATAATTTTGAAATACCATAGCGATATCTCGGTCTTTAGGAGGCAAATCGTTAACCAGCCGATCGCCCACCCAAATATTGCCGGCCGTCAAAACTTCCAAACCGGCGATCGATCGCAGCAAAGTGCTTTTTCCGCAGCCAGAAGGCCCCACCAACACCATGAATTCCCCGTCTTCGACCGTTAAGTTAATGCGCCGCAAAACGCTGTTAGACGAAGGGCGATCTGCCACAGGCGAGACACTTTCGGCGAGGGTGTTTGCTTCTTTTTCCTGTTCTCCTTGGCGGAGCGGAAAACTTTTGTAGATATTTTCTAATACAACTTGCGCCATTAAACAATTTTAGGTTTTAGATTTTATATTGGGCATGGGGTATGGGGCATGGGGCATTGGTAATTGGGGTATTCAAGGAACGAGGAAGTTCGGCAACGAGCAGTATACGGGATTTAAATGATTGAACGGATGGATGTTGAATTCAGAAATCAGAGGTCAGAAATCAGATTAATTCCCAATGCCCAATGCCCAATGCCCCATGCCCAATGCCCAATGACTATTGACTGCTGATAACTTTGATAATTTTTTCACCTGGATTGAGGTCAAAAACTCGATCGCCCGCAGCATCTTTCCCCCAAAAAGCTATAGCATCAATAGCCGATCGCAGCATGCGGCCTGAATTAGTAAAAAGTTTGACATCCGTACCCGGAACCGCCTGCAGCAAGCCAACTAAAGCATCTTTAGGCTCTGAGAAACGAAAAGCTTGAGTGCCAATTTCGCCCCGGTTAGTAAGTCTGACAGAACCTGCAGGCATTCGTTTTGCCCAACCCAACTCGGAAAATAGCACCAGACTGTCGTTCGGGTCGAGAGTGATGCAACCCACCAACTCTTCCTGCTTCCGCAACCTGGTTACTTGAGAACCCTGGGCCGCGCGGCCCATTGGCGGCAGTTGTTCATCATCAATCTCAAACCGGAGGACTCGGCCTCCTGAAGTTGCGATCGCCACTTGCTCCCCGACTTTAGCCAGACTCGCACAGCGCAGCCGATCGTCCTCCTTGAGTTTAACAACAGTAACGCCGCGATTAGTCAAATCAGCAAATTCCTGCATCGGCAAGCGCTTAATTTTCCCTTGCTGAGTCAGAGTTACTAAATCCGCCGCTTCCGAATTTTCCGGCAAAATAAAGTGTGCAACTGTGATTTCCGACAAAGCGCGACCGGCACTTTCTTTAGTAGCACTCGGCGACAACAAACTAACGATCGGCGTTCCCCGGTCTTTGGCGCTACTACTAGGAATATCGGCCACTTTCAGCGGGTAAGCTTTGCCGTTAGGAGTTAAGAAGACCAAAGTGCGATCGGTTTTCGTCAGATTTGCCGTCACAATAAAATCTTCATTTTTTTCTAAAGCTGAAACCGATTTTTCGCGACTTTTCGAGCGCGGTCGTTCCCCAGCCGGCAAGCGTCGCACGTACTGCTTGTGCGAAAATTCAACAATAGTTTCCTCTGCCTCTACAACTGGCAATAAGTTAGGCTGAATCGTTGCCGGCGACAACTGCTTCACCGCAGAATTTTTCTTACCAGAAAATTGTGGTTCGGCGTTTGCTGCGCGTGCAGTTCCATTGGCGAATTTAGTGCGGCGGGGGTCAGCGTACTTGCGTTTGAGCGATCGAAATTCCTTCTTTAAAGCCTTCAAAAGTTCGCGCCTGTCGCTCAACAACCGCTGCAATTCTTGAATATTAGCCATCAACTCATCAAACTCAGACTGCAAATTTTGCCTTTCTAAACCAGTCAGCCTCCGCATCGGCATCGCCAAAATCGCATCAGCTTGACTTTCGCTCAAATTGAGGCGAACTTGCAAAGTTTGCTTAGCAGTAGAGCCGTCAGGAGAATTTCTGAGAATGTCGATCGCTGTATCGAGATTTGTCAAAGCCAACATTAAGCCTTGGACAATATGACAGCGGCGTTCCGCAGCCTGCAACTCGTAATTGTAGCGGCGGGTAAGAGTCACTTCCCGGAAATCGAGAAATTCCTGCAACAATTGTCTGAGCGTCAACTGTCGCGGTTGACCGTTGACAATTGCCAGCAAAATCGCTCCAAAATTTGTTTGCAGGTCAGTTTGTTGGTAAAGGCGAGCCAGAACCGCTTCTGGGGTAAATTCCCGCTTGAGTTCAATCACAACTCGAATGCCTTCGCGATCGCTCTCGTCACGCAAATCAGAAATACCGTCGAGGCGGCCAGCATTGACCAACTCCGCCACCTTTTCAATCCAAGCCGCCTTATTTACCTGAAACGGAAACTCCGTCACCACGATCGCCGTTTTAGTACGCACCTTGCGATTACCTGGCACCTCTTCCACCCCGGCCACACCCCTGACCGCAATGCTGCCTCGACCCTTAGTGTAGGCGTCAACAATGCCCTCTGTAGCGACGATTTCCCCTCCGGTTGGAAAATCCGGGCCCGGAATCAGTTCTATCAACTTCTCGTCCGATAGTTCCGGGTTTTCAATCAAAGCAATTAAACCGTCTACCACCTCCCCCAAATTGTGCGGCGGGATATTAGTTGCCATCCCCACAGCAATGCCCGTACAGCCGTTGAGTAACAGAAACGGCAACTGAGCAGGCAGTGCCGTCGGTTCCTGCTGGGAATTGTCAAAGTTACCAGTAAAATCAACAGTTGCCTCGCCGACTTGGGTTAGCATAGCTTCGTGGGCGATCGGTGCTAGCCTCGTTTCCGTATAGCGCATAGCAGCCGCCGGATCATTGTCCACCGAACCGAAATTGCCGTGACCCGCCAGTAAAGGATAGCGGCTCGAAAACTCCTGAACCATGCGTACCAGAGCGTCGTAAACCGATTGGTCGCCGTGGGGGTGATATTTTCCCAAAACATCTCCAACAACCCGGGCGCACTTACGGTAAGGTCGGTCTGGCGTCAGACCGAGTTCGTGCATCGCATATAAAATTCGACGGTGAACTGGTTTTAAACCGTCGCGGACATCAGGCAAAGCTCGCCCGACGATCACACTCATGGCATATTCGAGGTACGATTGCTGCATCTCGGCGTGCAGAGGCGTAGAAATTACTTGCCCGGAAAGTAGGTTGAGTTGTTTAGCCATGAGTCTTTGTGTCCGTTAATTCCTGAGTGAAAACAGCCTCTGTCAATAATGCCGAGGTTGCCTGTCTCGATTGAAAAGCCTTTGCCGCAGGCGAACCGAAAGTTCGACCCAACCGCCCAGTTGAAGAATAAAAATAAACTTAACTTGTGAAAGCAGAATCAGAGTCCCGAAGACGGGCAACACTTGCCTCTTACTCTCCACTCTTACCCTAACCTCTATGTTGCCTTCATTTGCGCCTACCTGTCTATTTACCTTCTGCCGTGAGAAGGTTGATTCACAGGAGAACACGGAATGCCAGAAACTCAGAACGTAGTGAGGCTGTAGCTCTTCCTAGGAAAGCGTCACGAGGGACTTGAGTCCCCGTCAATCTATGATAGAATTTAATTGCAATTAGGAATAACCATCTACACGAAGAAATATTTTATTCAGGAGAAACCCCAGATTGATCTCGTCTCAGTACAGCCGTAGCGTGGATCAAGCAGCAATGGTTGACGATCGAGCTTACCGTATTTTGGCAAGCGTGATGGACTCTGAAAGTATTAAAAAAGAAAAGTAAGCCCAATTGGAATACCTCTGGTACTGGTACTTGTTCTGAGCGTGCTGAGAGTGAGAGTGTCAAAAATGCCGATATTGATGAATTATCAGTCAAAAGCTCTCCTGGCGATATCTCCTAGTCTGACATCCCCTTGATGAACGGAATCGTCGATATTTTAAGCCGTTTTGAGGGGTTAAAACTGAGAATTAGGAATCTCCAACAATCTCCGGTAGATTCGCTACTCCGAATGCAGTGGCGACGGGAGTATTGTAAATAAACATGGTTTGATTCTAATGAGGAGGAAGGAAAATAATTATTACACATTCCCGATTCTAACAATACTCCGGACAGTTTTTGGAACGATACTACAAGCTTACGCGGGGCAAGGAGCCTAAAAAAGTCGAATTAAATGTAAGTCAGGGGTGGAGCTGACATTGATTTAATTATCCACAGGGGCTGCGAAGTCAAGCGAGCCTAAGCCATTGGGCTATATAAAAACTGTCCGAACTATTGATTCTAATACCAGTTCAAAAAATAATGCAACTGTAGGCCCGTGCTCCAAACTGATATCCACGCAATCAGTTCCCATCTAAAATCTAAAATCTAAAATCTAAAATCTAAAATCTAAAATGGTAGAAGCCGGAGGCTTGACCGAAAGAGAGGATACTATAAGTCCAGGATGCACGGGTAGTCAGAAACCGGGTTTTTTCATAGCAATAGTTCGTTATAGCCCGCCAAAACGAGCAAAAATCCGGTTTCGAGGAGTCGTCCATGCGTCCTGGATTGTACTAGAAACCTGCTACCTGAGAATCTTGAGACTCTCACCAGTGCCAGGTCTAGTTATAAAAAACAACTAAACTGTCTGTGTGTAGTAGTCTAAATGATGGTACTGGATGCTTCTAGGCATCTGTAAACCCTCTCACAGCTAGTGGCTCAAGGATATACATACGGGTTTTGCAGGGTTCCCGGCTGATGGCGCTAAAAACTCTGCATTTTTGACGGGGAATGTACTCCCCGTGTCGTGTTCCTCTTTGGACTAAAGTCACAAAGTTTCTATACTTCCCATATTTATTTATGAAAACCGTTCTGATTGTAGAGGACGATTTGGTTAATGCTCGGGTTTTTTCCAAAATTCTGACTAAGCGGGGGGGCTTAGCCGTGAAGCACACGGAAAATGTTGAAGAGGTGATGCAGATTGCTGCCAACGGCGAAGCTGATTTGATTTTAATGGATGTGTCTCTTTCGCGCAGCGTGTACCAGGGCAAATCTGTTGACGGCATTAAGATTACTCAACTGCTCAAAGCTGACCCGCAAACGGCCTCGCTGCCGATTATTTTGGTGACTGCTCACGCGATGGCTGGTGATAAAGAAACATTTCTGGATCAAAGCGGTGCCGACGGTTACATCTCTAAACCTGTGGTAGACCATCAAGAGTTTGTGAATCAAATCAAGGCTTTGCTACCTGATTGAGTGAACCATACATGCAGAAGGAATAAGAAGGAAGAAGGAAAAAGGAAGAAGGAAGAAATAATTGTTTGTTTGAACCAACAAACAATTAAAACTTTAGAATTACAAAGTTTTCTTGAACTCTGAATCTTCCTTCTTCCTTCTTCCTTTGGATGTCCCATCGCACAATGCTATGAGTTCGGACTTGTAATTTGTGAGGAAAAATTTGAGATTTTTATGACGAGTGAAATCGAAGTGTGCGTTGCGGCGAGGAACCAAATTATCCTCAGCGAGCGCAACGCGCTTCGCTCATTCATGCAATCTCAAAACTATGATTAGTCTTCGTCCTCATCGAAGTCAAAACCGATATCATCATCATCATCGTCAACATCCGGTCCCAAGGAATCATCTTCAGTCTCAGCGACAAAATCGTCCTCATCAACCTCAACTTCCTCAAAATCCTCATCAGGCTCAAGATCAGACGGGCGCCCGATCTCAAAACCGCTCTCGATCGTATAAGCACGGCGCGCAGTACGGTCATCAAGTACCACATCCTCCTGTAAATCGTGGATGTCGTCATCAAACACAGCACCATCAAAACCCGCATCCTGGACCCCAGCATCCTCATAGGCATTGAACCCAGTACCGGCAGGAATCAGGCGACCGATAATCACATTTTCCTTCAGCCCCCGCAGCCAGTCAGACTTACCTTCGATCGCAGCCTCAGTCAACACCCGCGTAGTCTCCTGGAACGAAGCAGCGGAAATAAAGCTATCAGTATTCAGCGAAGCCTTAGTAATCCCCAGCAACACCGGAGTATAATCCGCCGGCGCTCCACCAGTAATTGACATCGCCTCGTTCACCTGCTCAACCTGCCGCAATTCTACCAACTCGCCAGGGAGCATAGTAGTATCGCCGCCATCTTCCATCCTGACTTTGTTGGTCATCTGGCGGACAATCACCTCGATGTGTTTATCAGAAATATCCACGCCCTGAGACTGATAAACCGACTGCACCTCATTCACCAAAAACGTCTGCACCTGTTGGAAACTCTCCAAGGCAGCCTCAAAAGTAGACTGCCGCTCCTTGAGCACGTGGAAGAACACCTCCAGAATTTCGTGAGGGTTAGCAGGCCCGTCGGTCAAAGCTTCGGCGACGCCGACGCGCTGTCCGTCGGAAACGATCGGGTTTTGACCAGGCAACAAAGGATACTCCTCAATCCGGCCATCATCCTCAATCACCGCAAGTTCCACAACATCGTCATCCGTAACCACGCGAGCCGTCCCCGGCCGCTTGGCTAAAATACAAGCTTCCTTCGGCTTCCGCCCTTCAAGAAGTTCCTCAATCCGTGGCAAACCCTGAATGATATCCCCAGTCTTTGCCCGCTCAAACACCAGAATCACCAAATTGTCACCCCGCTGCACCAAGTCGCCGTCGTCTACGTGCAGCACAGCACCGGCCGAAACCCGGTAAGGACGAGCCACCCTGAGCAAGAGTTTCGCCGATTCTGTCTCCGACGCAGGTACAACCTTCACAACTTGGCCGGACTCTTCGAGAACAACCCCCGGAGCTATTTCGGTACCAGCCACCAGCAGTTGACCCGGACTCACATCTGGCGTACCCGCCACAGAGATCGAAATAGAATCCGCATCTCGCATCACCAACAGTCGGCGCACTGGTTCGCCATGCCCCTCGCGGATGCCCCGAACGATGCCCGCTTCTTTGCAGAGAATCTCTGTGCGGGCGACTACTGCCCCGGGCGCGATCGACTGCCCATCTTCGACCAACAGCCGCGTGTGAGTGCTGCCCTGAGTCGGATCGGCAGACACATCCCGCCGAATCACCAGCGATTCCAAAATCACTAACTGCAAGCGGAAAGTCTTTGAAACTCGATCGCCCCCATCAGCCACAGCCATCGCCAACTCTTGCGACGCACTAGCGTCTTCAGGCGAACCCCAAGCCGGGCCCGAACCGTCCGCCCCAAAAGCCGTAGCATCCTCCTCATCCGGCAGCAGCTCGATATCCGCCGCCAGTTGCGGAGCTCCCGAACCAATTTCCAAGATAAGCTGAGTCCGCAGCAGTTCCAATCCCTCGACTGATTTGACGCGCTCCCCATCCTTATAAGGAAGTCGCTGCACCGCTTTCAAAGAGATCGACTCATTCAGCGCCGTCTGAGAAGGCACAGGTGGCTTATCCGGCACCGGAAACTCCACCACAGGCCGCAGCAGCAAAGCCGGGCCCTCGGGAGTTTCGATATACTCCGCATAGCCCAACTCTTCGGCAACCAAGCCTGGGAAAATTTCTTCACCGGCGTTGACGATTTGACCTTCCCCAAATGTTAGCGGCGGGCGGTCAACTACATGGAGTGTGCCCGGTTTGATCACAATTTCCCGGAGGATGTCATTTTTCTGAGTGATTTCCACTGCCCCGCTGGTTTGGCAGAAAATATCCTTAACGACTTCTGTACCGGCCTCAACGTACTGGCCGTCTTCCACCAGCAGCAATGAAATATCTTTATTTACCTCGTGGCACTCTTCCGGTATCCAGAGCAGAGTGCCGCCTTTAACGACTTCGTAGCCAAGTTTAGCTTTGCCGCGCTTGTGGACTTCCACCCCCCCGTACTTGACAATGCCCCCTGTAGCTGTGCGGTAGCTGTCGTCGAGCAGTTCGGCGACGACTTCCCCGTTAATCACTTTGCTCCCGGGAGCCGTCTTCAGGGAAAACCGCTGCTTAGAAGATGTTTCGATGGTGTAGTGGTCGCGGCCGCCTGCGCTTTCTGCCCGCACGACTGCTTGGTCGAGCAGGACTTGGGCGGTGATAATTTCAATTTCTCTGGGGTCAGCGATGCGGACTACGCCACCGTGTTCAGAGATGAGTTTGGTTTCGGCAATTACGCTTTCGGCCGGAATGCGATCGCCATTTTTCACTGCTGGTTCCGCGCCAGGGGGCAAGTTGTAGACCTCTCCTGAGAGAATCCAAATCAGCCCGCCTTTGCTGGCTGTGCGGGTTGTGTTCCCTTGGCGGTCGGTTTTTTCTTCAGGCACCAAATCAGCAAATTTGGCTTCTCCGGCTAAGTCGGAAGCCACGTCTGTAGTCACTTTTTCAGTGGTTTTGCGGGCGGCGCGACCGACGATCGGCACTTCTGCCAAAACTTGACCGGGAATGGCGCGCTGTCCGTCTTTGACCATCAGAGTAGAACCCTGGACGATCGCCAATTCGATTTTCAGTTTTTGATTTTTGGCGCCGGATTTCCCTTCTTCAAATCCGTCGCCTTCAAATACAAGTTTGCCGTTGTTTTCTGCCACCAGCGCTTCTTCGCCGTGTCTGGTGCGGAAGGAGCGAGTACGCAAGTTCTTGAATTTCACTACGCCCGGGAAGGGTGCGCGTTCTTGTTTCGCGACTTCTCCAGTGAATACGCCGCCGGTGTGGAAGGTACGCATGGTGAGCTGGGTTCCCGGTTCCCCGATCGACTGAGCTGCAATAATCCCGATCGCTTCTCCCATGTCCACCATTTTCAAGTGGGCGAGACTCCAGCCATAGCAGTGCTGACAAACCGATCGCGTAGATTCACAAGTCAGGGGCGATCGTAAATACACCTCTGCCACCCCAGAATTACCAATTTCCCCCGCCAACTCCTCGGTAATTGGCTGATTTCGCACGGCTTTTTCGCTGCCGTAAGACACGATTTCCCCGGTTTTGGGGTGCACCACATCTTTGGCGAACACCCGCCCTAGCAGCCTGTCCTTGAGGGGAATCAGCACTGTTGCTCCGTCCGTCATCGGCCGTACTCGAATTCCCCGCTGAGTCCCACAGTCCACTTCCCGCACAATTACGTCTTGGGACACATCCACTAAGCGACGTGTAAGATAGCCAGAGTCTGCCGTCCGCAAAGCTGTATCTACCAAGCCTTTGCGCGCGCCGTAGGAAGAGATAATGTATTCGGTGACGGTGAGTCCTTCGCGGAAGTTGGTTTTAATTGGCAAGTCGATGATTTCTCCTTGGGGGTCAGCCATCAATCCGCGCATTCCGACTAGCTGCCGCACTTGAGAAATGTTTCCCCGCGCCCCGGAGAATGCCATCATGTAGACCGAGTTTAGGGGGTCTGTGGCTCGGAAGTTTTTGACTACTTCGTCTTTGAGGTCTTCTGATGTGCTGTTCCAGGTATCGATTACTTTTTGGAAGCGTTCGACTTCGGTGATTTCGCCTCTGGTGTATTTTTGTTCGGTGATGCGGATTTCTTCTTCGGCGGCATCGAGGAGCGATCGTTTTGACGGGGGCACTTGCAAATCGTCTACGCTAATCGAAACTCCCGCTCGTGTCGCAAAGCGGAAACCCAAGTCTTTGAGTTTATCGGCCATTTGCGCTGTACGGGCCGTTCCGTAGTGCATGAAAGACCAAGAGATTAATTTTTTGAGCTGACCTTTGTCAACAACTCGATTGCGAAAAACAATTTCCTTATTTTCTGTCATTTTTCTGAGGAGTGGTAATTGGTAATTGGTAACTTTTACTGCCGTTCGACTTCGGTTTCCCTGAGCGAATCCGAAGGATGGAGGAACCGCGTAGCCGAAGTATTGGTAATTGGTAATTGGTAATTGGTAATTGATAAGTAGAGTGGCGGGAAAAAACAACAAGCCTTTTGTAGGGGTGGGTTTAGCGTATAAGGAAGAGAGCTAAGCTAGGAGATAAATGCACTCCCCTGCCCTTCCCACAATAAAGTTTACTTGCACCTACCTACTTAATTGGTAATGAGTAACTTTTACTGCCCTTCGACTTCGATCGGGAACCGCGTAGCCGAAGTATTGGTAAGTAGTAATGGGTAATTTTTCCGTCTTCAATCGCTATTATTTGGTAGCAATTATTGGCGAGTTATTACCCATTACCTGTTACCCATTACCTGTTACCCATTACCTCTTACCCATTCCCAATTTCTAATTGTTAATTACCGATTCGATCGTTTGGTGATAGATAATCCTGCCCGGAGTAGTGCGAATGAATTGATTGATCACTTTGCCCTCTCCGTCTTCCCGAACCCGGCGGAACTTGTATTCTTTCGTCACTATACCGTCGGTAGAGCGTTCCACCTTCAGCGGTTCTCCCTCGGGTTCTGCGTTTTCTATGGCGCCTTGAAACCTCACCCACACATAAGAGTGCAAGTCAACGATTCCTTGTTCGTAAGCTACAACCGCGTCGGTAAGGTTGGAGAAATAGTGACCGGCTCCTTTTTGAGCGTCAGGATTTTCGGCTGTCAAGTAATAGCAACCGAGCACCATATCTTGAGAAGGAGTAACGATCGGTCTTCCGGTTGCCGGCGACATAATGTTGTTAGAAGCCAGCATCAGCAAGCGCGCTTCCGCCTGAGATTCCAGAGACAAAGGCACGTGCACGGCCATTTGGTCGCCGTCAAAGTCAGCGTTAAAAGCCGGACAGACTAGCGGGTGAAGCTGAATTGCCCTCCCGTCCACCAAAATCGGCTCAAAGGCTTGAATCCCCAAACGGTGGAGGGTCGGCGCCCGGTTTAGCATTACCGGGTGTCCTTCAATCACCTCCTGAAGCACGTCCCAAACGCTGGGATCGTTGCGCTGGATCAGTTTTTTGGCAGCTTTGATGTTGTTGACCAATCCTTGGCGGATCAAGCGGTGGATGACGAAAGGCTGGAAAAGCTCGATCGCCATTTCCCTCGGCAAACCGCACTGATGAATTTTCAGTTTCGGCCCCACCACAATCACCGAACGCCCGGAGTAGTCAACCCGTTTCCCCAGCAAGTTTTGCCGGAAGCGACCTTGTTTCCCTTCAATGATGTCCGACAGCGACTTCAGCGGGCGGTTGTTTGCCCCCACCACTGTCCGGCCCCGGCGACCGTTGTCAATCAGCGCATCCACAGCTTCTTGCAGCATCCGCTTTTCGTTGCGGATGATAATCTCCGGCGCCAGAATTTCTTGGAGTCTCGCCAAGCGGTTGTTGCGGTTGATGACTCTCCGATAAAGATCGTTGAGGTCGCTGGTTGCAAAACGCCCGCCGTCTAACTGCACCATCGGCCGCAAGTCGGGGGGAATCACCGGAATCACATTGAGCACCATCCAATCGGGTTGAGATCCCGTAGCGATGAAGTTGTCAATTACCCGCAAACGTTTAATTAACTTCGCCCGTTTTTGACCTTTAGCATTGGCAATATCTTCCCGCAACTTTTCCGCTTCACTTTCTAGCGGAATATTTTGCAGCAAAACTTGCAAAGCTTCAGCACCAATCCCCACTTCTACACCTGTGAGTGTGGAATCTTCGCTGTAAAGTTCGTCTTCTATTTCCAGCCAAGCATCTTCGGTTAGCAATTGCTTGTATTGCAGTTTTTCGGCATTGCCGGGATTGAGAACAACATAGGCGTTGAAATAGACGATTTGTTCGACATCTCGCAGCGGCATATCTAACAGAATAGCCATGTAACTCGGGATGCCTTTGAGATACCAAACATGAGCTACTGGAGCTGCTAATTTGATAAATCCCATGCGATGGCGGCGGACGCGAGATTCAGTGACTTCTACACCGCATCTTTCGCAAACAATCCCTCTATGGCGAACTCGTTTGTACTTACCACAATGACATTCCCAATCTTTTGCAGGCCCAAAAATGCGCTCGCAAAACAAGCCGTCCATTTCAGGTTTTAATGTCCGGTAATTTATTGTTTCGGGTTTTGTCACTTCACCGGTTATCTGACCGTTGGGTAAAGTTCTCTCTCCCCACTGTCGAATTCTTTCTGGTGAAGCTAACCCTATCTTGACGTAATCAAAGCGTTGTTCTATTTTAGCCATTTTGACTCCGATTGATGATTTACAGTCGATTATTTGTGGTAATTTATCTTTTTTTTTTGCTTGTTTTGCGGCTTAAATCAATTTTATTCTCCTCTATATGTGACATTCCTTTTGATATCAGAAATGACATTTCTGGATACCCCCAATTCCTGAGCAATTTTAGCAATGGATTCTCCGGCTTGAATTCCTTCTCGGATCTCAATAGCTTGAGCAAAAGTTAGCTTGCGTTCGAGATGTCCACCCATGCGGGGAACTGGAACTTCTTGACCTTCTTCTTTCCAAGTGACGTGATACTTAATATCGTGTATGGTTTTGCGGCCGACACTGTATTCCTGTGCTACATCCTTCATCCTCTCTCCTGCTGCTAGCTTTTGTCGAATTTCTCGCACCTTTTCCCAATCTAATTTGGCATTGGAAAGAGGATGACTTTTTCCTTGAGTGCGTCCTTTCTTAGAAGCATCTAACAAATTTTGAGTGCGAGTTCCAGCCCAAAGGTGTTCTGGATTGATGCAACTGGGATTGTCGCAGGTATGACAAGCATCCATCGAAGTCGGAAGTTCATATCCTAATTTCTCGGCTAAAACAGCACGAGTCACTGATTTTGATTTTCCATTTTTCAAGTACCTGCCATAACCTGGACCGTCTTTTGAACCTTGGAAAATGATGCAGCCGCTGTCTTGAATTTCTCCTAAAAAATTGGGTGAAACTGTAGTGAAGTTATCGGGAATATTTGTCTGAAGTATCTTAGTAATAGTTTCATGTTGTACTCCATACTCTTTTGCTAGGTGGTTCTTGATGGTTCCAGATAAATATTTAGTCTGAATTTCCCGCAGTTGTGCGATCGACAATATGCCAATACCGGGAATACTTTTGCGTCTGGGAGTTTTGCGATCGCGCCCAATCATCTGCCCGGTATTCTCAGCAGCAGTACCTACTACCAGATGTGCCGGGTTGATGCAGCTTCGATTGTCGCAGGTATGGCAACCAAAATAACCGGAACCGAGGAACCCTGCTATTTTCGATTCGAGGACTAAACGGTGGACTAATACTGTTTTGCCATCGATCCACTTGCGCGCGTAACCGTTGCCAAACTTGCTCCCTTGCCAATTAATACAGCCCGTCGCCCGGTCAACTTCTCCTTGAATTCCTGGGACAACTGTTACAATATTCATGTTCAGCGTCTCTCCTGTTTAGAGCGTTGATTCGCCTCAGCAGTGGTACGAACACTGCTGAGGCATTTTAATTTGAGATTGTCGATTAAAGATTAAAGAATTGAATGCTGTCAAAAAATCTTTAATCTTTAATCTTTAATGCCTAATCCTCGTCAAGTTCGTCACGAGAAAGCGATTCGTAAGTAGGCCGGGAGGGCGATCGCTTGCCCCCAGCATCTGCCATCAAATCCACCTCAACGTGCTCGCTGCCCTCGTCGGACGTATTCACCTTGTGCACGGCAATATCCAAGCACAAAGACTGCAACTCCCGCATCAGCACCTTGAAAGATTCCGGCGTACCGGGGCGCGGAATAGCTTTGCCTTTGACGATCGCATTCAGCGCTTCATTCCGCCCCTGCATATCGTCCGACTTCACAGTCAGCAACTCTTGCAAAGTATAAGCTGCGCCGAACGCTTCCAGAGCCCAGACTTCCATTTCTCCGAACCGCTGACCCCCCTGCTGCGCTTTGCCGCCCAAAGGCTGCTGCGTTACCAGCGAGTAAGGGCCTGTGCTGCGGGCGTGGATCTTATCATCTACCAAGTGAACCAGCTTCAGCATATAGGCGATGCCGACTGTGATCGGGCGATCGAACGGTTCCCCAGTTCGGCCATCGTAGACAATAGTCTTGCCGGGGTGCTTTTCGTTAAACACCCAAGGCTTGCCGGTTTTTTCGCGCGCCTCCTGTAACTTGCCGTGTACGGTTTCGCGAGACTTTTCAGCGCCGTGCATTTCATCAAAAGGCACCATCTTGAACCGCATCGACAGATTTTCGCCCGCCCATCCCAGCAAGCACTCAAAAATCTGACCCACGTTCATCCGCGACGGTACGCCCAAGGGATTGAGCACTATGTCAACGGGAGTCCCGTCGGGCAAATAAGGCATATCCTCCATCGGCAGAATCCGGGACACAATACCCTTATTCCCGTGGCGGCCGGCCATTTTGTCGCCGACTTGAATCTTCCGCTTTTGAGCTACGTAGACGCGGACGACCATGTTGGCGCCCGGGGGCAGTTCGTCGCCCTGTTCGCGGGTAAACACCCGCACGTCCACCACGCGACCTTTTTCGCCGTTAGGGACGCGGAGGGAATTGTCGCGCACATCGCGGGCTTTTTCGCCGAAGATTGCCCTCAGCAGTTTTTCTTCCGGCGGTTGGTCGGATTCGCCTTTGGGGGTGACTTTGCCGACTAGGATGTCGCTGGCTTCTACCCAGGCTCCTTTGCGGATAATCCCCTGTTCGTCTAGCTGACGCAGCGCGTCTTCGCCGACGTTAGGAATTTCGCGGGTGATTTCTTCGGGACCGAGTTTGGTTTGGCGGGCTTCGATTTCGTATTTTTCAATGTGGATCGAAGTGTAGACATCTTCGTACACTAAACGCTCGCTGATTAGCATCGCGTCTTCGTAGTTGTAGCCTTCCCAAGGCATATAAGCTACGAGGATGTTGTGACCCAGAGCGAGTTCTGCCCCTTCGGTGGAGGAACCGTCGGCGAGAACTTGACCTGCTACGACTCGATCGCCCTCATAAATCAGCGGACGCTGATTTAAGCAAGTATCCTGGTTAGAACGCTGATATTTTTGCAGTTCGTGTTCGATGCAGCCAGCATATTTTTGCTTCCAAACCGACGGCTGTTTGACTTTAAGATCGTCGTATTCCTTAATCAGGAAATGTTCTTCGCTGGAATTCGATTCGGCATCTACAGCCAGGGGTTTGACAATAATCCGGGTAGCGTCGATGTAAATCACCTCGCCGTCGATCCGGGAAACCACAACCATCCCGGAATCTCGGGCCGCCTGAGCTTCCAAGCCCGTACCGACGAGGGGCCGTTCTGGTTTCAGTAGCGGCACAGCTTGCCGCTGCATATTCGAGCCCATCAGAGCTCGGTTGGCGTCGTCGTGTTCCAAGAACGGAATCAGCGATGTCGCTACGGAGACGATTTGCACGGGCGAAATCGCCATGTAGTCCACCTGCATCGGTGTAGTCGTCGTAAATTCTTGGCGGTAGCGGACGGCTACGGTTTCGCCCAAGAGGTTGTTGTTTTCGTCGAGGCTGATGTCTCCGGGGGCGACGCGCAAATCGTCTTCTTCATCGGCTGTCATGTAAACGGGGGCTTTGTCGCGCAGCACCCGTCCTTTTTCTACTGGATAAAAAGGAGTTTCAATGAAGCCGTAGGGGTTGACGCGGGCGTGGGTTGCCAAGGAACCGATCAGACCGGCGTTAGGGCCTTCTGGTGTTTCGATCGGGCAAATCCGGCCGTAGTGAGACGGGTGAATGTCCCGTACTGCAAACCCGGCGCGCTCGCGAGTCAGACCTCCAGGGCCCAAGGCGGAAAGCCGACGTTTGTGCGTTAGTTCTGCCAGAGGGTTGGTTTGATCCATGAACTGCGATAGCTGGGAGGAACCGAAGAATTCCTTGATTGCTGCTACCAGCGGTTTGGGGTTGACCAGAGAAGCGGGGCTGAGGGAGTCGGCATCCGAGACGGTCATTCTTTCGCGGATGATCCGTTCTAAGCGGTTGAGTCCGACGCGCACTTGGTTTTGCAGCAGTTCTCCGACACTGCGGACGCGACGGTTGCCTAAGTGGTCGATGTCGTCGGTGGAGCCGATGTCGAATTCGAGGTTAATTAAGTAGTCGATCGCGGTCAAGATATCTTGCGATGTCAGCACCCGCGTGGTATCGGGGACTGTCAAGCGCAATTTTTTGTTTAGTTTGTACCGGCCGACTCGGCCCAAATCGTAGCGTTTGGGGTCGAAAAAGCGCGAGTTGAGGAGCTGTTCGCCGCCCGCCACGGTGGGGGGCTCGCCTGGACGGAGTTTGCGGTAGAGCTCCATCAAAGCTTCTTCTTCGCCGAATTGTCCTTCTTTCTCGATCGTTTTTTGGAAGTATTCCGGGTGGCGGAGGGAGTCGTAGATTTCGCCGTCTGTGAGTCCGAGGGCTTTGAGCAGCACCTGGGCTGAGAGTTTGCGGGTTTTGTCGATTCTGACCCAGACTAAATCGTTTTTGTCTGTTTCAAATTTCAGCCAAGCACCTCGGTTGGGGATCAGGGAGGCATTGTAGGAACGGCGACCGTTTTTGTCGGTTTCCGATTTGTAGTAGACGCCTGGGGAACGCACGATTTGGTTGACAATCACCCGTTCCGCGCCGTTGATAATGAAAGTGCCGCGCTCGGTCATCAAGGGCAAATCGCCGATGAAGACTTCTTGTTCTTTGATTTCCCCTGTTTCTTTGTTAATCAGGCGGGTGGGGACGTACATTTGCACCGAGTAGGTGCTGTCCCTGCGCTTGGCTTCGTCCACATCGTATTTCGGGCGCTTGAGTTTGAAGTCTTTGCCCATGAAGTGGAGTTCCAGCTTTCCCGTGTAGTCTGTAATCGGGGAGAAGCTGTCGAGTTCTTCGATCAGCCCGGCTTCTAGGAACCAGCGAAAACTTGCCCGCTGGATTTCGATCAAATCGGGCAAGGTGAAGGCGAATTCTGTGTAATCTTTAGTGGTCATGGGGGTCCTTTTTCCGCAGTGGCTCTAGCTTTTTCCATGGCGCCAAGGCTGGGCTTTTTTACCTTGTTGCGTTTTTTTGATTGATTGTGTGAGAGAATTTATATGATGTTTTCGATCGCCTGCCAACTGCTGCAACGGTTATTTTTGCTGGTGGCTCGCAGTATTTTTGTGCGAATTTTAGTTTCGATCCCGATGCTTTTAGCTCCGATATCGTGGTATCCCGGGGTAAATTCCCTACACTTTTGACTCCTAAAATTGACTTGACAGCTATTGCCAAATTGCTGAGGTTCCAAGTTTCTTCTGATGTGTAAGTTTGAGTGTGTAAGTTTGAGGTATTGCGTGAAGTTTTTGCCGATCCCGAAGGTTAGCGTACTCGCGTTGTGTTGGCATTTCCGGGGCGACATCGCAGTCGCGGATACTAAGCCAACGCCCGATCGGGCGGTTCTTTTTATTATAGGACGCAAATCCGATCGCAGCAGCCAACGCCAAAAGAATCTCCAATAAAGGATGAATCCGGTTTTTCCGGCAGGATAGAAATGAAATTGTCCCGATCGCTGGCTCCTAAATCGACCTGTTTTCCTCGTTTCTCTGTTCTGCTATAACTAAACTGAAAAGCCGAATAGCTGACAGGCATTTTCGGTTGTCTGCTGGGACAAAGTTAAGAGAGAAACTCCTCTCAATTTAGCAACTTGCTCGGCTACGTAGTAGACGTAGGCTGGTTCGTTGCGTTTTCCCCGCTGGGGTACGGGGGCGAGAAAAGGGCAATCTGTCTCGACTAGGATGCGATCGCTATTTACCATACAAGCTGATTCTTGTATTTGCAAGGCTTTTTTAAAGGTTACTGTTCCGCTAAAACTGATGTAGAAACCTAGGTCTAAAAACCACTGGGTTTCTTCGGGCGTGCCTCCCCAGCAGTGCATGACCCCGCGCACTGGCCCGCGTGTTTGCCAAAAGTTCCTCAGCATTTCGGCCATTGGGGCGGCGGCGTCGCGACAGTGGATAATGACTGGTTTGTCAAGTTCCTGGGCGATTTCAAGCTGTGCCTCAAACACTTTAAACTGGTGTTCTCGATCGTCAGCTTTATAAAAGTCCAGTCCGGTTTCGCCGATCGCCACTACCCTAGAGTCCGAATTCGCTAATTCCCTAATCTGGCTCGCCGTCTCGTCTGTCCACTTCTCGGCATCTAGGGGGTGGAGTCCAACCGCAAACGAGACTTCGGCAAACTGATTGGCGATTGCTTGAATGCCGGCAAACTCTTCTGGATCTACACAAGAATGAACCAACCGAACTACACCAGCTTCGCGCCAGCGTTCTCGAATGGCTTCTAATTCAGATTTGTAGGTCTCAAAGTTGATATGAACGTGAGTGTCGATGAGCTGCATGGGGGAAGCAGATTAGAGGTGATACGGGAGAGTCCTGGTGGGATAGGGCGAGGGCGGGTGAGAGAGTCTGGGAGTGGGAGTGGCAGAGAGTGTGTGGGAAAAATCTTCCGTCTTCTTTCTTCCTTCTTCCTTCTTCACCCTTGACTTCTTCACCCTTGACTTCTTCCCTCAACATCCATCCCTTCAATCTTGTACACTGCTTCGTTGCCGAACTTTCTGCTTCCTTAAGATGCTACCGATGATTGTTCATGTGGCTTGAGGGTTCTTGCCAAGCGGGACTTTTTGCGAGCGCCGTTGTTGCGGTGGAGTACACCTTTTTTGACAGCTTTGTCAATTTTGCTGTAGGCCTCAGACATTCGCTGCTGAACTTCTTGCATTAATTCCGGGCTCGGAGCTGCGGCGTACTTGTCTACGGCAGCGAAATACTTCTTCATCAAAGTTTTGACCGCTGACTTGTAAGATTTGTTGTACAAGCGGTTACGTTCGGCGATTTTGACTCGTTTGACGGCGGACTTAATATTTGCCATAGTTCAGTTGCTGGAAGTAGGTATTCATTGATACACCTTAGTCTCAAGAGAGTCCCAAGACACGGGGATTTTGAAGGACAACCTTTTCGGGATCGATCCGCAAAAAGCTTGATTTTTAAAGGCGGAGTGAGACAGCCAACTTTCCATTAGCTCAGATTGAGCTGAGTCTGTGGCTACTTTTCGGCGACGCCCGCGCAATAATTTTTTATTGACTCATTTAACTACCTGTTTTTTACCCCTGACAATACCCATAAGGTAGAACATGGGTGTTACAGAGGCGTTTTGCGGTGTTTCCACCGTCACGAGTTAAAGTCACGGTTTCTTGCGCGCAATTTTCAAGTATACAATAATTTGGCGTTTTTTTATAAAAAAATTATCAGGTGTTGGAAAAACTAATATAGCACCTATTCTGCTTAAAATCCAATTCTCTGAAAAATCCAAGTTAAGCTATAACAAAGAATACGGGTTATTTGGGCTTCGGCAAGAAGCACTTACCGAAGGTAGAAGGTAAAAAGCTGAAGGTAGAAGGTAAAAGGTAGAAGACAGCCGGATCGGAAGGTAGAAGGTAGAAGGCAGAATCAAAATTCTCCCGCTCGAACACTCTCCCTCTCGGATATTATCGGGGTCGGACACTCTCCCCTTCTGCGTTCCCACCCTCTCCCTCCGCAACCGGTTCTCTGGCGGGCAATTCAAGAGAGAAGGTTGTGACTTGTCCTCAGTGTTGCAAAATCCTCGACAGAGATTTAAACGCTGCACTGAAGCCTTGGAAAATGCCGCGACTCTCGCGGTTTAAGCTTGTGGACTGGTGGTGGCCTACTTCTCTAGGAGAACGCCACAAAAATCCCCAATTGTCAAGCAAATGTTAGTGAAGTTATAGACGGCATTCCTAATCTCCATGCTGCGAATCATTACTCAGTGGGTTGAGGCACAAGCTGAACTGCGACGGATCTGCGATCGCACCCATGACGAACTTGTCGTTCACAAAGAAGCCACCGTGCGGGAGGTGCTGCAAGCTGTAAGGCGCAGAGGCGATCAGGCTGTGCTGCACTACACTGCTGAATTTGACCGCATGACCCTAAATGTGGAAGATTTACGGGTCAGCGGCGCCGAATTGGATGCTGCTTACCAGCAGGTGTCGAAAGAATTATTAAATGCCATCCGGCTGGCTTGCAAACAGGTAGAGGCGTTTCACCGACAGCGCGTACCCAAGTCTTGGGTGCAGTTTGGCGATGACGAGATTGTTTTGGGCAAGCGCTACACGCCGGTCGATCGAGCGGGAATCTACATTCCTGGGGGTCAGGCGTCCTATCCGAGCTCGGTGATCATGAATGCGGTTCCTGCGAAGGTCGCCAAGGTGCCGAGACTCGTGATGTGTACTCCCCCCGGACAGGAGAAGAAAATGAATCCTGCGGTGCTGGTAGCGGCTCAGGAAGCGGGAGTTGATGAGATTTATCGGGTCGGCGGGGCGCAGGCGATCGCGGCTTTAGCCTACGGTACGGAAACTATTCCGAAGGTGGACTTAATTACTGGGCCGGGGAATATTTACGTCACCCTGGCTAAAAAACTGGTTTACGGGACTGTGGGGATCGATTCTCTGGCTGGCCCGTCGGAAGTGTTGATTATTGCTGATGGTTCGGCGAATCCTGTGCACGTGGCTGCAGATATGTTGGCTCAAGCTGAGCACGATTCGATGGCGTCGGCAATTTTGCTGACGGCGGATTCGGTGCTGGCTAGGAAGGTGGTGGCTGAGGTAGACAGACAGTTGGCAAATCACCCGCGCCGAACTTTAACAGAAAAGGCGATCGCCAACTATGGTTTAGTCGTAGTAGTTGACTCGCTCAAAGCGGCGGCGGAACTCTCTAACGAATTTGCCCCGGAACACTTGGAATTGCAAGTTGCAGATCCTTGGGCTTTGCTCGACCAAATTCGCCACGCTGGGGCGATTTTCTTGGGCTGCTCGACGCCGGAAGCTGTAGGTGATTATTTGGCTGGCCCGAATCACACTTTGCCGACTTCTGGTGCTCCGCGCTATGCGTCGCCGCTTGGTGTCGAAACTTTTATGAAGCATTCGAGTTTGATTCAATATTCGCCGACTGCACTTAAGAAGGTGAGTAGGGCGATTAATGTTTTGGCGGAAGCAGAGGGGCTTCCTTCTCACGCTGATTCGGTGCGGCTGCGGACTGAAAATGAGGGAAAGGGTGAGTTTTAGATGGTAAATTTAAGTAGATGATAGGCAAAATACATAGGTCGTCAAAAGCGAGTGAAATGCAATGAAAGGAAGCAATTCTCTTGCGATTATGGTAGCTTTACATTCTGTGACAAGCGGCTCAGTTTATTTGCACCTATCTACTTACGCAATGCGGGTTTAAGAAACCCGGTTTCTTCCAGAATCTTGCTTAAATGACGCAATTATGTTAAGAAACCGGGTTTCTGGGTAGGCAATAATGATGTTGGTGGGAAGCGCGACGAAATTGTGGAAAGTAGGCGACAATCAACGAAAAATTTAAAGTCTAAATATCTGAAATTTAAAGGTGCATGGTATTGAATACTGTTTTGGTAGCGATCGACAATTCAGAGTTAGCGACTCAGGTACTGCAAGTTGTAGGACAATTTCAGCTAGAACCGACGGCAAAGGTGATTCTAGTTCATGTTGTCAGTTCTGGTACGTCGGATTTTGACGCGGTTGTCGATCGACCTCATGCTCAGGGAGATGAGATTGCTTACCGAGAGGTAGAGAAGTTGCTGCAATCTTATCAGGAAAAGTTGCCTTGCCAGAGCGAATTGGAGATTGTTTCGGGACAACCAGCAGAGGAAATTTTGCGTTTGGCTAATATTTATAAAGTAGACTTAATTGCGATCGGCTGTCGCGGTTTGACTGGTTTAAAGCGGATTTTAGAGGGTTCGGTGAGTGCAGAGGTTGTCGCTGAAGCTCCTTGTTCGGTGTTGGTGGTGCGGGCTAGGTAGGTAGGGGGAATTGAACCGCAGAGGTTGACAGTGCGATCGGCTGATTGATATTTTACTAAATTTCTTTCTGGATCAAGCCTTCCATAGAATAATCATGAGCCTGACTCTCAACATCCCTACAATCAATGATGATCTGAAGGATTTTGACAAACTGTTTCAACTTTTGGAGCAACTAAATGAGGATTGCTCAGAAGTAATTATTGACTTTTCTAAATGTTATTTTCTGAAACCAAATGCAGTTGCTTTTCTGGGAGGATTGATTCGTCTCATTCAATCCCGCTCGATAAAATTAAGCATTGATCGGGATAGTATTCATAACAACGTAAAAATGAATCTTAAACAAAACGGATTCATTTATGCTTTCTGTGAGAATCAAGAACCTTGGCAGGGTAATTCTATCCCTTATCGAGAAGATAAAAAACAAGATAAAGATGGCTTGGTTGACTACCTAGCAGAAAAATGGCTAGGACGAGACTGGGTTGATATAAGTCAAAACTTGCGAAACGTCATAGTAGGAACCGTTTGGGAGATTTACGCCAACGCCTTTGAGCATGGGCAAACAGATATCGGAGTCTTTAGCTGTGGACAGCACTACCCCACGCTAAAGGAACTAAAACTGACTGTAGTTGACTTCGGTGTTGGGATTCCCAAAAATGTCCGCCTATTCCGAAATCTCCCTGATTTACCAGCAGACGAAGCCCTAAAATGGGCATTTGAAGCTGGAAATACCACCAGGCGCGGTAATGTCGCTGGAGGCGTTGGACTTGACTCTTTGAAAAGATTTGTAAAGATGAATAGAGGAAAGTTGGAGTTTTTCAGTCACAATGGGTATGTCCTGATTAACAAAGATGAGGAAACTTACCAAAATCGCCAAACTTTTTTCGGAGGGACACTGGTTAACATTACCCTCCAATGTGATGAAGCTAGTTATGTGCTGGCTTCTGACACCGACGGCGAAACCCCACTTTTCTGAGGGAAATTCTGAAATATGAAATCTTACAAGATTGGCACTCTGATTGGCAAAACTTGCATGACACCCGATGACGGTATGAAGGTGTATGAGTTGACTTACCCAGAACTACTGGCAGAGCACGCTGTGGAACTAGATTTTGATGGTGTAGAGATTTTTGCATCTCCCTTTTTCAATTTTGCTATTGGACAGCTACTTAGGGATATCTCCCCAGATACTTTAAACAGTCTGTTAAAATTTTCTAATCTCAACCCCGTAGGCAATCAGATACTTAAACAGGTAATTAAGAACTCAAAACGCTACTACGCAACAGATGATGCAACCCGCAATGCAATCAATGAAATTGTCAGTCAACAGGTGGGAAATGTATAATGGCAGTCCAATATGCAGTCAAGGCTGAGGTAGTGAATATCCAGTTTGACACGCCTCAAAAAGATGACATTTTTCTGGTAGATACTAATGTCTGGTACTGGCTGACTTACACTAAAGCCAGTACCTCGGCTCCTCACTATCAAAATCAAATTAATGATTATTCTGCTTATTTAAGAAAAATTATTTCTGCTCAAGGATTGCTTTTATATTGTGGTCTTTCCTTAGCAGAGTTAGCACATAATATTGAACAGGCGGAACGAAAAATTTTTTCGACTACATTACAGACAAAAGAATATCGCCATAATTACTCAACAGAAAGAGCTAACGTAGTAGCTGAAGTTGTAGCTGCTTGGAGTCAGGTAACATCTATTGCTGTATCGACTGATGTAACAGTTGATGAAACTACAACTAACGCATCTTTAACCAGATTTCAAACTCAGCTTTTAGATGGCTACGATCTCCTGATTTTGGAAGCGATGGATAAAGCAGGGATAGTTCAAGTAATTACTGATGATGGTGATTATGTGACTGTTCCTGGGATCAAAGTTTTTACTGCTAACCGTAATGTAATTACGGCAGCAAGAAATCAAGGTAAGCTGATTACTAGATAAGAAATAAGACCAAATGCTTCATAAGTAATCAACACGCGATCGCTGCAGATATACTGTCTCTATTAAGCTTGCCAATTCGTCAGTGGCAATTAAGGCTACATTTTCGCCGTCAGAGCGGGTGATGATGGCATCGCGATCGCTTATGACTTGTTCGCACAGTTCATCAAGATTGGTCTGAGCTTCAGTATAAGTTACTTGGGTTTATGTGAGTGACATGGTTTTTGGCTTCCCAATACTTTGGACTTTCTTCGAATTGACAAGACTTAGCTTTTATAGTCACAATCATCTTTAAGAGGCACTATTATAGCTTTCCCATAGGAAAAAAATGACTGCACAACCATTATCCCTCCCCCAAGCAAACTTAAAAATGGCTCTCTGGGCTGAAAATGCTGCAAAAGGTTCGATCGCACATCAACGTCTATCTCTGTTCCAAAGCACTTAAAAATTTAATAAATTCGATCGGCACCACCACCCCAAACGCTGCAATCGGTAGAGTAGATATTAACCCAATTGCTGCAATCCCTTACTGTGCAAATTCTGCTCGATGTGCTCCATGTCCTTCATATCCTCACCCGCAACTATCCCGTAAATTTCCGTGTAGATTTTCCCGTATTTAACCTTCTCTAAAGCTGACAAGATTATCAAGTCCTTGCGATCGAGTTCGGGTTTCAGTGTGACAAGAATGGATTCCAAAGTTCCATCCATTCGCCAGTCACTGGAATATTTAGCCACCTCCTTTCCCAGCCCCAGTAAGGTATGGCGCTGCACACAAAGCGGAGTCGAGCCATTAACTCGGAAATTGGCATCAATGGCATACAACTGTCCCTCAGAGTCTTCCAGCACGTCGAAGCCAATAACGCCGAAATAACCCTGTTGGTGAGCATATTTACCAATAGCGGCAATCATCTCAAAAAACCTACTCATGTCGGTTTCGCGGTAGTGAATTAGTCCCCCTAAATAGCTGCCCTCTGGAGTGACAAGTTGGCTGGTAGTGCCGATAAGCGTGATATTTCCCGTTTTGCTTACATAGAACTGCACGCAATAGTTCTGCACTTCATTCTTGACGAATTCCGAGACAATAATCGTATCCAGCAACTTGATATCGAGATATTTCCTCACTTCCTGCAAGCAGTAGTTCAGATCGCTGGCGCTTTTGATAATATAAGTGCCTTCTCCAGAAAGTCCGTGGGATGTTTTAATCAAGTAGGGGAATTGCTCTGGTAACTGAATGCTTTCGAGATTGACTTCGTGCAGATTGTAGGTTTGGTATTTCGGACATTGCACCCCTAATTCTGCGAGCGTTGCTTTGCTGAGCAAGTGGTAGTGGATGTCGGGATGGACGGCGTGTTTTTCAGGTTTGAGATTGTCGAAGGGAAATAGAGTCAGGAGTTTGTCAAAGCGATCGCTTACGCTGAGATCTTCGAGATAAGTTGAGCAGTCTATCATCTCCATACTGCTGTAGCTGAAGCCAAAATGCTCCCGCCAATACTCCATCAGCGAGTTCGGCGGCTGATTAATCACAATCCCTGGGATGGCATCGCCTAACACAGCCAGATTTTTCCAAGGTTCCTTCTGACCAATCTTGTCGAAAGAAGTTTTGGTGGCTTCACTGCTGCCGTCTTGAATAAAGTATTTTTTTCTGTTGGGGTAAGCAGCCCAACTGGCAGTTGCAGGGTAATTGAGGATGAACGCATAACGTCCATCTGTGATGTCTGGAGCAAACAAATCGGAAAGAGAATTACCCTGAAAGTAAGGAAAGTCGTATGTTGAGTTCATAAGAAACCTTCAAGTCGAGTGTGAATTGAACTGTTTTGCCGGCCACTAAGTAGCTCGACCCAATTAAAAGTAGGGTGGGCAATGCCCGCCCTACAAATTGAAAAAATGTTTATTGATGTCCAGCTAGTTAATACCTAGGAAACAAGATATTAGTTGGGGAATTTTAACTCTCTCCAACTAGGGAGAATGCAACCTCAATAATTTCAATGATGGACGAGTTGTTTTTTCTTAGTGAACACAGCCACCTTGTCCATTTCTGAGGTTCTATAAGCACAAGCCATGTCCGTTGAATTATGCGCCCAGCCAACCCGCCCTTGAGGGTCAATGAGGATGCAACCAGCTTCTCCTGCCACCTTAGATGCCAGAGTCTCAATTGCCATCTTCGCTGCTTCGTCTGGGTGCTTGCCGGACGCTAGAATGTCGATCGCCATCTTAGCCAGAACTACTGGCATAATCGACTCACCATCGCCTGTCGTGGAGCAACCGCCGTGTTTATTTTCAGCAAACAAGCCTGAGCCGATAATGGCGCTGTCGCCGACGCGACCGGCGGGCTTATTCATAGTGCCGCCTGTTGAGGTACCGGCAACTAAGGTGCCGCTGCTGTCTAAAGCTACACAGCCAACGGTATTGGGGCGGTCAATAACTTCTTTTTCCTCCTCCCACTCTTCCTGTTGCTCATCCGCGATTAAGTCTTCTTTTGCAGACATCTCGGCTCCATTTTCTGCTGCAAAATGTTCTGCGTGATCCGCTACTAAGAACATGGGTTTTTTATCCATAATCTTTCGCGCCACCGAGATGGGATGGCGCACGCCTTGAACATTGGCGAGCGCTCCCCAAGCTAATGAACCGCCTTCCATCATCGCTGCGTCTAGCTCTACCTGTCCCTGGTTGTTGAGAACCGATCCAAAGCCTGCGTTAAATGTCTGGTCAGCTTCCAAAACCCGGATAGCTGCCTCAACAGCTTCTGCTGCTGTACCCCCCCTTGCCAGCACTTCCCAACCAGCTTCTGCAGCTGCGGTACAGCCTGCATTGTTGGCTGCAACCTTCTCTTCGGTGATGGTTTTTGCTCCACCGTGAACAATAATGCTTAGTACCATAAATTTCCTTTTTTTTATCTGAAGCTCTACTTAAAAATTCCTTATATCAATCAATTTATTATAAGCAATTTTTAAGTATTTTATTTGATGCTAGTTATATAGCCTAGCTGTGTTTAATTTAGGATTCGTCTATCTTCAGATATAATTATTTTTGTCGAGATTTGTACTCCTCCCGACCTAGCTATTTACGCATTATTAATATATATGTTGCTAAAGTTATGTCAATAGTTTGATCACATTTAGCTTCGAGTTAGTTAAGGAACTTGAAAGAGTTAGGGAATAAAGATGAGGTAAAACTTAAGGGGATGCACTACACCTTAACAGGCAAAATTGCTAAACGTGAAGAATGAGACTTTGAGAGAAAATAAGTGCGATCGGCCTTCACATCAGTCTGAGCCTTTCTGCTTACCCGCCAAAAACCGGGGCAGCCGCAACAAACTAGCCGTTTGACCCACATTCAGCCTTAGCAGCGGCACTCCCGTGCGATCGCTAATTCGGCGGTACTGTTATTGCTGTGCTAAAATCGCTACTTTTACTGTTAACAAAAGCTGCAATGTTTTTTTATTAAAACCGCAACTAAAGGCAGATAAACGCATCGGCAAATTACCATTAATTCGTTTACCTTACTTTCCTGAAAGTAAGGTTGATTCTTGGTTCAGTAACTTTGGCTGCTTTCGGGATTTGGTGTTGCCAAAAATGCTGGGTTTGTCCTTTCATCAGCAGGAAGCTTCCAGGAGTTAATTGAATTTCTAATTTCATTTCTTTTTGGTATTTGTGCCTGAGCATAAAACGACGAGTAGCCCCAAAACTTACAGAACCGATCGCTGGGTTTTCACCAAGTTCTGGTTCATCATCACTGTGCCAAGCTACGCTATCTTTGCCGTCGCGATATAAATTAAGCAACACGCTGTTAAACAATGTACCTGCTATTGCTTCTATTTTAGATTTGATTGTTATGAGTGTAGGTGTCCATAGATTAGGCTCCATTTTTATGTTGGAGTAAGTGTAAGATTTACCTGCATCTCCGTACCATGCGGTAAGTCGCGGTATAGCGACTTGCTTGCCAAAAAGCAGAGTCACCTCTTGCTTCCAATTAATAGTGCCGTACAATTCCGCAAATATCTGGGTGCTCTCATTGTTATTGAAGAAGTCGCGGTACATGATTACTTCGGCATCAGGCAGAGATAATTGCTGACCATGTTTCTGGCTTTCTGCTTTTGGCTCTTCCCACAATGAAAGTTGAGTATACATAAATCTGCTCGCTGATTACGTTTTACTGAAATTTATAAATATACATTTGTTGACACAAGCACTGCCCAGCTTTACCATTAATCATGTAAAGCTAATTTTAGCATTTTAACAAGACAAGGATAATTACTTTTCCCAAACTTAGAGCTAATGTTGCATACCGAATTGGGCGAAAAGTCTAGAATATGTTCCGGTATGTTTTTACACAGGGACATAAGTTTAGATAATGCCAGAAAAATTCGGTTACTGTTGCTTTTGCCTTCCTTGCCCGCGATCGCTGCTTTGATCGATCTTGACCTAATTCTAGTCCTCAATGAAGCGATCGGCCTTCACATCACTCTGAGGCTTTCTGCTTACCCGCCACAAACTCCCGCAGCCGCAACAAACTAGCGGTTTGCCCCAGATTCAGTGGCAGCATCGACACTTCCTCGAAGCGAGACTGCACTCAACCGTCGCCCCAATACCACTCGTGAAAAATGAAAATGAGATCCCCCTCCAACAATGTAGCGATCGAGCTTTGGGCTTTTATCATTAATCTAAATTGTGTAGCCGGTCTTTAATTTTTGTGCTGCGACTCATCAATGCAGACTGACAGCGTTCCCAATAAATTTTAGCAACGCGATCGCCCTGATTCTGACGCCAACACTCGGAAAACAGCCGCCCCGCCTCAGCTAACTTCCCTTCCAAGTAATTTGCCCTCGCTTCTGCAAACAATTCTAGCGTAGCTAACTTGCCCGCTTTAATTTCTGGCCCATCAGCATCAAACACCTCATAAACTGTTACTAATTCAGATTTTCCCTTGACTTTTACCGTATCGAGGGTGCGGATTGCGTAATCGGATGGATTTTCTAAACGCGAGTAAGTTGACTGGGTGATTAATAGCGACACCCCATAATTTTTCGTCAAACTTTCCACGCGAGAAGCTAAATTCACCGCATCAGAAATTACCGTCCCGTCCATGCGATTTTGACCGCCCACCGTTCCCAGCATCAAAGTTCCAGTATTGATGCCAATCCCAATCTGAATTGGCACATAGCCAGAATTAGCGCGATTTTGATTGTATTCTACGAGGCAGTCCAGCATGGCAATTCCCGCTTTCACAGCATTATCAGCTTCCCCACTAAACAGCGCCATAATCGCATCGCCAATATATTTATCAATAAACCCCTTATTTTCATTAATAACAGGTTCCATACGAGAAAGATAGGAATTGATAAATTTGAAATTATCCTCCGGTGTCATACTTTCCGAAAGCGTAGTAAAATCGCGAATATCGGAAAATAGCACCGACATTTCTAACTGCACTTGGTCGCCCAATTCCACATCAATAATGCTTGATTTTTCTAAAAACTGGAGGAACTGATTGGGGACGAAGCGCTCGTAAGCTTTGTTGAGTTGGAACAATTCATCTGTAAATCTGATTCGCTCAGTTTCGGCTTTTTTACGCTCCGTGATATCTTGAAAGGCTACAATTGCATAAGAAATGTTGTCCTTTTCATCATAGATGGGAGTACCCCAACCCTCTATCGGAATAATCTTGTTGCCTTGGTGAATTTCCATATCATCTACAGTGGCACTTTCGCCAATCAACGCCCGCGTAGTTGGCAATTCGGCCGAGGGATATTCCTCCTCTGTTCCAGCTTTATAGAGTTGATAAACCTCTGGTAGTTGCTCGCTGGTGACTTCAGGAATAACTCCTTTACCCAATAATTGAATAGCAAGGCGATTACTATAGTAAAAGTTGCCAGAAGCATCCAGCACTGACACCCCCACTGGGATTGCTTCTAAAAATTGAGCGAGTCTGTTCTCACTTTCGCGGACTTCTGTATAAAGCTTAGAATTTTGGATCGAGATCGCCGCTTGTCCAGATAACACTTTTAATAGTTCCACTCTTTCTGGCGTAAAAGATCCGGCTGTGAGATTGTTTTCTAGGTAAACAATACTAATGATTTGAGATTGGTTAATCAGCGGCACACATAAAATTGATTTGGGCTGATGCTTTTGGATGTAGGGGTCGTTGGTAAATTGTCCCTCTCGGGCAGCATCATCTAGTACCACGCTTTCTAGAGTGCGGGCAACATAATTGACAATCGCTTTGGAAAGTTCTTGACAGGTTTCAACTGAGATTGACTGCAACACGGTAACGGGATTGTCATCTATTTTCCCTTCAGCTTCAATTAACAGTTTTCCATGACTTGATAAAATTAGATATCCTCTTTCCGCTCCGGCACTTTCCATCAAAATTTTCATCAAGATCGACATTAGCTTATCTAGCATTATTTCACCGGAAATCGCTTGAGAAGCTTTCATTACTGTGGTGATATCTAAGTTGAAACCAGAACCAGTGGTCGTCACGGATGCAGTATTTTTAGTGTTTTTATTTGGCGATTGAAGAGGTATCAATAAGTTGGAATAGCGCGTTTCTAAATCCGTTACCTTAGCAGCTGCTCCCCATTGGATATAACAATAATACGCTTCAATTATGTAGATTTGAGCAAATTTTTCTTTACCCCATTCTAGATAAAATTTGGCTGCTAGTTCGTTAGCTAGTGCTTCTTCGTTGAGGAATTTATTTTCTTTGGCTCCAGAAATGGCGCGATCGTACATTTCAATCGCCTCGGCTTTATTACCCAATATCCGTTGCCGTTCAGCCTCAACTAAATACCATTTATGCAGATAATTCATCGGAGCATTTTGCGCCCATTGGTGTAGAGTGCTTTGATGAGTTTCCACAACGGCGAGAATTTCAGCTTGCTTGGCTTCTGGCTGGGTGGGGAAAAGTGCCAAGTTCGTCAGGGCTGCATAAAAATGGAAAATGGGAACAAGAACCAATCCCGATACTGCCATCAAATACTGTTTGGCTTGGGCAATATAGTCTAGGGCAGTCGTGTAATTCCCAAAGAAGTAGGCAAGCAGTAGTTTGTAGATGTAGATAAAAGCGAGCGCCGACAGGTCATTGGTCTGATGATGCTTAGGAATCATCACTGTTTCATCGTATGCAGTCCCTATTAGGCAATCCGACAGAATATGGGCTTGCCTCAAGTTCTTCGCTGTCTGCTGCGTAATATCCAAAAAAATCTGGGCAGAATATTGCTTCATTTGAGCCAAGGCAGCGCTGTAACTTAGTATTTCGGTTTCCCAAGTGTCTAGTTCTACCCCAGCGAAGAAATGAGAATAAAAGTAAGCGTTTATGCTGTAGCTAGCGTATAAAAAATCGCCAGTTTCGATGCCTGCCCTAAAGCCATCTTTCAGTATCGGTATCGTTGCTCTGAGAGATTCTTGGTGATGCTGAATAAAAGCCCCAAACAAAACCAGAATTAGAGACTTGAATTCCCGTACATTGAACCGATCTAGCAATGAGAGTGCCAATTGCCCAAAGTCATAGCCCGTTTTCGCCTCTCCCAAAAAGGCACACAGCACCATACCATGAATTGCATACCCCACCGGCGATGCGGGTGCATTCCCAAATTGGAGCGATAAACTCACCATAGTGGAGCTAAGTAGTGGCAGCAAACCCGGCATTGCCTGGAAAATTGCTGTATGTAACATCCCAGAAAGTTGCATAGCGGCCTGAGTTTGTGGATTTGTCCTTACAGGCAAGTCAACCAGTTCTTGAATTTGTCTACCCTGGAGTTGGCTGGCCAGGTTTTGTAGCGCTTTACTAATCAAAGCTTTGTCAAGTTCGGTGGGTAATTCAATCCCTAATTGCTTCAGTGCCTTTGTGCCCACTGCGATCGCCTCCGACATCTGACTTTGGGCTGCGTAACTAGCGATTTGAATTTCGTAAATTTTAACTTTGTCTAAAATCGTCTTAGCTTCTTGCAACACCAGTGCTGCCATCTGTTCCATGCCTTCACTGTCAGCATTCAAATAGGCGGCTTCGGCAGCAGCAACGTAAAGATTTAGGGTCAATTCATATTGAGTTTGCCAGCAGTTGGTCCTCAAGAGTTCAATCCCTGTTTGGAGATAGATCTTTGCTGCAGTGTAGGCGGTAGAGCTTCTGGCTTTCTGTCCGGCTTTTAAGTTAAGTTGTGCTAAGGCTTCCCGTTCGCTTGGTTGGGCGATCGCCTTAATTCCTAGATTCAAATGCCCAACAATATCAAACAGTTTTTCCTCTATTTGGCTCTCTGATAAATTTTGCAGGAGTAACTGTCCGATTTTGAGATGATTGGCTTGTTTTTGATAGTTGGGAATCAATGAATAAGCCGCTTGCTGGACGCGATCGTGCAGGAAGTTATAAATTGGGTTAGTAACAGACTGATTCGGGGATTGAACGTCTGTTTGAATTAAGCTATAGCCTTCTGTAATCTGTAAAATGAGTCCTTCTTGCAAAGCTTTCCACAATGCTGATGCCGTTTGTTCGGTTAATTTTTCGTGGACTATTGCCAATGTATCTAAATCAAACTGCGCTCCAATGCAAGCCGCCAACTTGAGAACATCCTGGCTTTCTCTGGGCAACTTCTGCAATTGCGCCGCCATAAACTCCACCACATCCGAGGCGTGGGTAAGTCTAGCTTGAGCAATATCGCACTGCCAATGCCGTACATTCCAGTCAAAAGTAATTTGACCATCTTCCTGCAACGCCTTCAGGAATTGAGTCGAGAAAAAGGGATTACCTTGGGTTTTTTGATAAACCAATTCTGTCAAAGGTTGAGATAAAGATAAACCGCAAATCAGCGTATCTGCTACCAACAGATTCATATCTGCTAAACTCAACGGTTCCAACGTAATAGTATTAACCACTGCCCCAGACTTAATAATCTCCTCCACTGTCAACATAAACGGATGAACAGGGGAGACTTCATTATCCCGATAAGCACCCAATACTAACAGATGCCCCCTATCCTCCATCAACAGTTGTAACAATTTCAGCGATGCCGAATCTGCCCACTGTAAATCATCCAAAAATATCACTAAGGGATGTTCGGCTTGGGTAAATACTTGTACAAATTTCTGCATCAGCAGATTGAAGCGATTTTGGGCGGCACTCCCCGACAGTTCTAGTGCAGGATCTTGAGCGCCAATGATGCGTTCTAATTCAGGAATTACGTCAATCAGCACTTGCCCACTCTCGCCTACTGCTGTCAGAACCCTGGTTTTCCATGTTTGTACCTGAGCATCACTTTCTGATAATAATTGCGCCATCAATTCCCGAAAAGCTTGCACAAATGCACTGAAAGGAGTATTGCGCCCAAATTGGTCGTATTTGCCTTTAATAAAATAGCCCCGTTGTCTGGCGATTGGCTTGTGGACTTCGTTCACTACTGCGGTTTTACCAATTCCAGAAAAGCCAGCCACCAGCATCATTTCGGCGCTACCTGTACTGACTCGTTCAAAGGCTGCTAATAGATTATCAACTTCACTTTCTCTGCCGTAGAGTTTTTCGGGAATCAGGAAACGGTCTGTAATATCCCGCGTTCCCAAGTCAAATTCTTCTATGCTATCGGTTTCTTGTAATTGAACCAGACACATTTCTAAATCCTGCTTTATTCCCAAGGCGGTTTGATAGCGGTTTTCCGCGTTTTTTGCCATCAATTTACTGACTATTTGAGATACAATTAGGGGAATTACTGGCTCGATTTCGTGGGGGGAAAGTGGCTGTCTGGCAATGTGGCAGTGAACCAACTCTAAAGCATCTTCTGTCTTAAAAGGCAGTTTTCCACTCAGCAATTCGTAGAAGGTGACGCCGAGCGAGTAAAAGTCAGTGCGGTAATCGAGAGTGCGATTCATTCTCCCCGTTTGTTCGGGTGAAATATAGGCTAATGTGCCTTCTAAAATGTTGGGGTTTTTCAGGGTTGGCGTTTCTCGCGTTAGCTGAGTGGAAATACCAAAGTCGATAATTTTTAATTGTTTCGTTTCCGGGTTGTAAACAATATTTGAGGGGTTAATATCTTTATGGATAATGTTTGCGCTGTGAATTTGCCCTAATGCTTCTGTGGTGGCGATCGCAATTTGCAAAAATTCCTCCAGAGTAAACTTTCGCTGCTGCATCCATATTTTCAAGGATTCGCCGCCAAAGTCCTCCACAAACATCACGAGGCTGTTTTGGTATTTTTGCAAGTCATATACTCGCACGACTCCCGCCTCTTTCAACTCTTGGGTGATGCGGTATTCGGTGCGGTAGCGCACCAATTCTTGAGGTGTGGGGTAGCTTTCTTTGAGAAGTTTGAGGATAAGCGGCTGGTTATCTGCTTCCCGAATGGCTCGGTAAACCAGAGAGTTGGCACTTTCATAGAGAAGTGTCTGGGCGGCAACGCCTGCAATAGAGAGCATATTGATTTTTAGGCTAAAAATTAAAGCTAACTCAAAACGCACCAGCTTTGTGTAGAGAATAGCGCGTTAGAAAGGCCAAAAAAAGGTTTGTTAACAAATGTTTAGTTTTTCGGGTAGCAGCCTGCAAATACTTTCTGGTTGCCCGGATTGCGATCGCCTAATTTGTATTGTGCACAACAGTCGATCGCACTTTTGCTTTGATTTTCAGCCCACCTTACGCAGCCTGGGGTTGCACACAGCATAATTACGCATAAAACTATATTTTTTAAGTAATAAATTAGGCATTGAAAAAGTTTTTTATCCGTCAATGTACGGTTTAAAGCTATAAATTATAGCTTTATTGCTGGATAAAAACAAGTAATAACCGATTCTGACAGTTGAGGGTGCAGAATGTGATTTTTAGGTAAAGCAACCGCCCTGATGGTGACGACCTTCTTAATAGCTAAGCCGGCGCCGCAATTGACCGCACTGATCAGCTAATACCTTAAAGTTATAATTGTCAGATACGTGATCTCTCTGCCAGCTAAAAGCTAATGAAACTAGCCTTCTTTTCTATACATGGTGCTGCAATGCTAGCGATCGCAGGCACTATTTTGAGTACAGCGGTGGGACAAGGACAACCCATTGTTCCCGCACCCGATCGCACTGGCACTACTGTCACGCCTGACAACGGCAACCGCTTGAATATTACAGGCGGTCAAACTTCTAGAGATGGAGCGAATCTTTTCCACAGTTTTCAAGAGTTTGGGCTTAGCGAAGGGCAGATTGCTAATTTTATGTCTACTCCCGCTATTCGCAACATTTTAGGACGGGTAGTAGGCGGCAATCCTTCTATTATTAACGGTTTAATTCAAGGAAGTGGCGGCAATTCTAACCTGTTTTTAATAAATCCCTCTGGTATTATATTTGGTTCTAATGCTAGCTTGAATATTCCGGCTGCCTTTACAGCTACTACTGCTACTAACATCGGTTTTGATTCCGGTTTTTTCAATGTTGCCGGAGCGAACGATTACAGTACGCTGATAGGAACTCCAAACACTTTTTACTTTAATCTCAGCCAACCGGGAAGTATCATCAATGCAGGTACTTTAGCAGTCATGCCGGGGCAAAGTATAAGTTTAATTGGCGGCACAGTTGTCAACACTGGTTCCCTCAATGCTCCCCAAGGTAATATTATTGTCGCTGCTGTTCCCGGTGAGAATGCTGTTAGGCTTAGTCAAGAAGGGCATTTATTAAGTTTAGAAATAGGGGCTTTTGACGGGGGATTATTGGCACAGAATGGGCAATTATCTCTGCCTTTGTCTCTTCCGCAATTGCTTGCGGGCGCAGGTAGGAACTCTGCTACTGGTATCTCCGTTAACGGTGCAGGAGAAGTGGTTTTGACGGGGGGTTTGAGGGTGGAAAGCGGGGATGCGGCGATCGCTAGTTCTACTGTTAATAGTCAGAATGCTACACTCTCGGCAGCACGTAATCTCACTTTGGTAGAAAGCCAGCTACTTACTGAGAATAACTTGTATCTGTTGGCAGGAGATACGGTGCGGGTGCGGGATGGAAATAACGCTTTCAGGGCGATCGCGGGCGGCAATCTTACTATACAAGGTAATCAAAATATTGATATCTTCGCGCTAAATTATCCTAACCCTGCATTCCAATCCGCAGGAGATATCACATTATTGAGCAATGGCAATGTTTCCGGTGATGCTCACTTCGCTGCAGGAGGTAATGTAAGTATTCTCACATTGTCTGGCAACGGTGGCAGTTTTTTGAGTTTGTACGACCCGATTATTAGCTCCGAGGGAGATGTGAGATTTGGCGATTATACTGGAACCTCACTTAAGGTAGAAGCAAAAGGCGCGATCGCGGCGGGAGATATTACTATCACTGGGCCAGATACTACTTTGTCAAATTCTGCCGATCCAGATGCGGCGGTGCTTTCAGGTAGTGCAGCTTTAATTCTGCGATCGGGCGTTTCGACTTTGGCGAATGCTGCGAATCTGCCGCCGAATGTCACCGCAGGGGAGACATTTTTTGCTTCACCGGGTGTTGCTTCGGGCAATAGCATCGGAGTGGGAGCGATTTCGACAGCAGGCGGGCCTGTGATTTTGGAATCAGCAGGGGACATTGCACTGGATGCGATCGCGACTTCTGGGGGTAATATTACTCTCAAAGCTGCCAGCGACATCGCCGTTACAGGCACTCTTCAGTCTACTGGCGGCAGTATTGACCTCACGGCTGGCAATCTTCTCACAGTCAGCGGCACTTTTACAGTAAGTAACGGTGTAAATGTGAGCATTTCCAGCGCTAATGGCACAAGTGGCGGCGCGATTATTATTCGCCACGCAGGGGGCACGACTACACCTTTTATTGTCGGCGATGCGACAACGAATGGGACGGCGGGAGCCATTACATCAGGTTCCCAGACAATTTCGCCACAGTTTGCAGTGCCAGTGCCGCCAAGCACTTACACTCAGGGCAATATTACGATCGTTACTTCCGCGCCATCTCCAACACCGGAACCGACACCAACGCCGGAACCGACACCGACACCGACGCCGGAACCGGAACCAACGCCATCTCCAACACCGGAACCGACACCGGAACCGACACCATCTCCAACACCGGAACCAACACCACAACCGACACCATCTCCAACCCCACAACCAACGCCGGAACCGACACCACAACCGACACCATCTCCAACCCCACAACCAACGCCGGAACCGACACCACAACCGACACCACCACCAACACCATCTCCAACATCACTACCAACACCATCTCCAACATCACCAACACCATCTCCAACACCGGAACCCGCGCCATCTCCAATATCAGAACAAACGACATTACCGGATATTTCAATTACCAATGCGATCGCTCAATCTGACAACCTGAGTATCATTAATAGAATTGAATCTCTTTTTAACTACAGATCCGATTGGGTAAGCGAAGTTGTCCAAACGGCATCGCCTCTAAATATAGTTAGCCCCAGCGATATCACACGACTGATCGATAAAGGCGATATCCCACAAGCCAGTTTCTTTATCGATATCTTCTATAGCGAAAAAGTGGGGTCATACATTAACCAGGAAACTAGGCGCGATTTGCAATCTTTTACGGCCATACAGCAAAGAACTAGAATCATCGCCAGCCAAACTGGTAAAAAACCAGCCATTATCTACGCCTTATCCCGCCCTGAACAATTAGACCTGATTATAGTCCCCCCTAGCGGCATCCCTATTCATAAAGCCATCCCCGCCGCCCGGCGCGAAGCTTTGATGCAAGTCGTCGCCAATTTGAGGTCTGAACTCCTTAATCTCAGAAACATCAATACTGAGAGCTATTTGCCAGCATCCCAACAACTTTACCAGTGGATGATTGCGCCCTTGGAAGCTGATTTGAAAGCTGAGGGCATCGATACGCTAGTTTTTAGTATGGATGCGGGGTTGCGATTGCTCCCCTTAGCCGCCCTCCATGACGGTTCCCAATTTCTAGTAGAAAAATACAGCATCGGACTCATTCCCAGCGTCAACTTAACCGATACTAGCTATGCAAGTGTTAAAAATGCTGAAGTTTTAGCAATGGGAGCCTCACAATTTACTAATAACCCACCCTTGCTAGCAGTGCCCGCAGAACTTAACGCTATTGCCTCCGAATGGAAAGGCAAATCCTTCCTCAACCAAACCTTTACTCTCAACAATCTTAGGTCACAGCGCCAAGAGAGACCCTATCGGATTATTCACCTCGCCACTCACGGATACTTTAAGCCAGGAGCACCGAGCAATTCTTACATTCAGTTATCAGATAGCAGGTTAACACTCGATCGCGTGCGCCAGCTAGGATGGAATCAGCCACCTAAAGTTGAGCTATTGGTGTTGAGCGCTTGCAAAACTGCTGTGGGTGATGATGGCACCGAATTAGGTTTTGCGGGGTTAGCTGTGCAAGCAGGGGTGAAGTCAGTTTTAGCCACCCTTTGGAACGTCAGCGATGAAGGTACTTTAGGGTTAATGGCTGAATTTTACCATCAGTTGAAGGTCGCGCCGATTAAAGCGGAAGCGTTGCGGCAGGCTCAAATTGCTATGATCAAAGGTCAAGTTCGCATTCAAAATGGCCGTTTAATTTTGTCTAACTCAAATAAGAAGTTAGAATTGCCGCCAGAATTAGCTACACTGACTAATGAAAACCTCTCCCATCCTTATTATTGGTCGGGCTTTACAATGATTGGGAGTCCTTGGTAATGTCATTGCGAGGAACAAAGCAATCGTAATACCAATTTAATGTGAAGTTGCACATATCTCGATCCCCCTAAATCCCCCTGGTTGTTGCGGAGTAGGGGTTGACTTTGATAAGACTCTTATCCCCCCCTTCTTAAGGCTATGCCTTACTCACATCTTTCTTAACAAAGGCGCTCCGGCCCCGCCCGGAGCGACCTCCGGGCGATGGCTCCCTT
>NZ_JAUBUG010000177.1:0-1857 GCF_036705345.1 Microcoleus sp. B3-D2 | reverse complement strand
GGGTTTCATCTTGAGACTCCTCAAAAGACTGGCATAGAGCTATTATCCTCTATCCTTTACATAAAAGCACTACCGTAGCCACAAATGAACGAATAGACGGTGCAGTAAATCCAAGTATTGACCGGCTTAAAGAGTGGCTCAAGCAAACCCCGCCAAATATCCATGTTGATGAAACACCTTGGTTAGTCAAAGGGATAAAAGAATGGTTATGGATTTTTGCCAATACCGACTTCGGTCTATTTCATGCTGCTGATACTCGTTCTCGCGCTGAATTAGAATCCATCCTGGGTTCGAGCTACGAAGGTGTACTTAGTTCTGATGACTATAGCGCTTATAATGGTTATCCGGTGAAAGCTCAACAGAAATGTCTGGCGCATTTACCAGGGTAAGAGCATCTCAATCATGCTTGACAAAAGCATTTGAGAATCTGCATCATATAGTCATTGTTCATCGCAGCCCGTTTTCTTTTTTGTCGCAAGCTACGCTGGAGAGTTGTTTCTTTGTTGACAGCATTCAACGCCCTCCGTCTGACCAGAGCCAAGTTTTGAGGGCTATTTAACGAACAAATACGGCATTTATCTTCATTGAACGTCACATCTAAACTCCAATGAACTTGATTCTCAATGCCCCAATGTTTACGAATAGCACGACCATTCCGCTTTAGCATCTACTGGTAACGAACTTAGGTAAAAATGTACCTCATAAGTGGTTTTATTCCAAAGATGACGAACTCTTTCGACAATTACAATAGTGCGTAGATTTGCCCACTGTTCTTGTTTGTAAAGTCCTCCGAGTTTGGCAACTGGTACCGCCCAAACTTTTCGGCTTTCGACGCGATGATGTCCCTTTTCGGTTCGGGAGTCATAACTGATTTCAATTCCCACGAATTGCTGATTTCTTGTGGTCTAAAACCAGTTTTTTACGCTTAGTGTAAAGAGTGGGGTGATTGCTTTTTAATGCTACGACATAATCAGCCTTTTTCTGACTAATAAGTTGGATAATTTCGGTTTGAGTTCCCATCGCATCGATGGTGATAATCGCTCCCGCAATGTCGATTAATTCCAGTAAGGCAGGAATCGCTGTGATTTCATTGGAAGGGTCTTCAACTTTGACTTGCCCGAGTACCAAACGTTGTTCGCTTGCCCAAGCTGTGACTAAATGTAGGTTTTTTAAACCTTTCTCAGGCGTCATAAGAACCTCGTAAACTTTTGCCATCAATCGGGATGATTTCTTGGAAAACTGCACCCATAATTTGCTGAAGCCATTGGGATAACTTCTGTTCTAAAGCTTTCGGGTTTAGCTTTTCAAAGACCCGACGAAATGTATCATCGCTGGGGATTCCATTTGGTAACTCTAAAAATTCCTCCAACCATTTCTGCTTGCTAACCCCATAATTTTCTATGTCTTCCCACCCATCAGCTCCGGCGATGACAGCTAATATGGTAATTACAAGAATGTCTTTGAGTAGGTGTTGTTTGGTTCGCTCAACTCTCGGGTCTGGTAAGTCATCAAAATAAGTTGAGAAGCTCGCTTGTAAGTCTTGGACTGAGATGGGTTGGGATCCGTTTTGCCCCGGTTCTGATTTTTTCGTAGATACCACAGAAGCGAATCCTTTTTCCATTGACTTATCCTCACCAGTCGTGACGAAAGATGCAGCAACATTATAGAACCGCTGCTGACTGAATGCCTGGGTCTAGATCTTGCGCTTTTTGTCAAGTACAATATATACCTAATTAGATGAGCTTACCCTGGCGCATTTACGCCGTCATTTCAAGAAGCCGATCAAACTTCCCGGATTAAATAACCAAGAGATTGGGGCCTTCTTTATCAGTCTGGTTGATGAAGCCTTTAAAAACT